>DASWJH010000077.1 GCA_036397255.1 Nitrospiria bacterium | reverse complement strand
ATACAGGGCAAGGGTCAAGTCAAAGTCATTCTGTGGTTGAAGCCTTTGAAGTATTAGAGGTTCCTGCAAAATCCAGTTCGTCATTCCCGAATGGTTTTATCGGGAATCCAGGATTCAAAAAATCAACATCTTCTGGATTCCGGCTCCCCGATAAAGTCATTCGAGGACAGGTTTCGCGGGAATGACGGGAAGGGCCTGGATTTCCTCTTTTCCCTGTCTGCAAGTACCCTCCGGACAGGAGCGTAATGACAAAATTTACCCACTCACTTCCACGATGAGCCATATTTTTATTCCAATATTTAAAGGGGTTATATTTTTCCATCAAGTGCCCCGGTGATCTAACAGCGATGGTGGCATAAAAAAATGAAGGTTCAATATTATAAATAAAATCTATTGCCTATTAATTTCATGGAGAATCATTTGGGAGAGCCCTTCAGCCAATCGTTGATGACCTAACGGGTTGGGATGCCAGGAATCTACGAACAGTGTTTGGGGGTCAGCACCGGGAGGATGTAAAACATTATGGGCCTCAAACATAGGGACCTCCTCTTTTTTTGTAAACCGAGTTAATAGACAATCATGGGGATCTGAGTCTTTGTATGAAGGATGGAGGATCAAAAGGTGAATATTATTTTCTCGGGCAATTGAACGCAGGTTTTGAAGTATTTCCAGTCTTTCTTTTGGTAGAACACGAGAGGGAAGGGCTTTTTCATTTAATCCTGAAAATCGTAGCCCGTTTTCACCTTGGCTAACCAGCCGGGGATGAAGTCCGATATCGGGGAGTCCGATATTCATCACCGGATTGATGACAAACCCTCCCTGGATTTTTTCAATATTCCTTTTTGCTTTTTGCAACAGAAAATACCGGTAAATGGCTGATAAAGAAGCCAATCGGCTGGAAAAGGTTCCTTTACGTAATTGGTAAAGTTGGGGATCGGAACGGGTAATTCCAATTTCATTGTTGCTTGAATCCCGAAGGGAAGAAGGGAAATAGTCATTGATCTCATGATAGAACAAAATCAGGTCTGGTTTTAGGTCAAGCCCTTTTTCTTTCAGGTAAACGAGACTCTGAAAAGAGGAGTAAGCCGGAACCCCCGCATTGATCACGCGATAGGGCCGATTCCAATCCGTTTCTTGAAGATTTTTTTCTAATTGAAAGGAATAGGTTTCTTCATTGGCCACCCCTGTCCCAAAGGTTGAACTTTCCCCCAAAGAAAGGATACGGAATTCTCCGGTTTGTTTTGGGGTGATTTCTGGGGATCTAAGGCCCAGCCTGTTGGTTCTCACCGGTTTTCCTTCAAATAAAATATCCAAATTTGGAGAAAGAGCCCAAAATAAATCCTCGTCTATTTGAAATAAACCTTCATACTCACCTGGAAGAGGAAGACTTTGAATGGCGGGAACGGCCCAACCAAAAATTCTAAAACCACCCTCAAGAAAAAGCATCAAAAAAAGGGTCGGTAAAATAGAAAAAATGATAAGTTTTGTTTTACTGAGAGGTGTTTTTGAACGAACCTTCGGATGTTTGCCCATGAGAGGATTTTTTTGCACGGAAAAAATCTTAAATTCTTTAAAACCCCAGGAGGGTATTATTATTTTTTTATTCATCCTAACCCTTTGGGTTAAGACATGCAAGGGATGGGAAGACCACCGGAGATTGACTTCTCAAGGAGGTCAAGGTACATTTTCCAAATGAGGTGTCCCATGACGCTTTTGAGAAGCCTTTTTTTATATTTATTTATTTTACTTGCCTTATTTCATCCTGGCCAACTTTTTGGCAAAGACCTGATCCACCATGATTTTAGAGTGGAATTAAAACCAGAGAAGGGTGAAATTTGTGTGGAGGACACCATTTCACTTCCTCAAAGGTTAATCCAAACAAACGGTACCACAATCAAATTCATTCTCCATAAGGGTCTAAAACCTAAATCCATGACCCCCAATGTGGTTCTTAAATCCACAGAGAATGCTTCTTCCCCTAAAATTGAAGGTTCTTTTCCTGGTGTTGGGCTTGGGGATTTAGTCCCTTTGAATTTTTTCTCGGTAAAGTTACCCCCAGGCACAAATTCTTTTGTTTTGGAATATACCGGTGAAATCAAACATCCCATTTCCCGGTTGAGTGAAGCGGATGCCCAAAGTTCTCCTCAAACCCCCGGGCTGATTTCAGAGGAAGGAATTTATTTGGCTGGAACCAGTTTTTGGTATCCCCATTTCGGAGAAGTTTTCCTATCTTTTTCCTTAGAGGTGAGTGCCCCCGAGGATTGGGGTTTTGTCAGCCAAGGAAAACAGGTCCTTCAAAAGGGAAAGAAAAATGTTTTTCGCGTGCAGTGGGAATCCCCCGAACCCCAAGAAGAGATTTACCTGATTGGAGGAAAGTTTACCCAATATTCAAAAGATTTTGGACAGGTTAAAGCCCTGGTATTTCTCAGGAGTCCGGATGAGTATTTAGCCAACACTTATTTGGAAACTACGGGGCAATACTTAGAAATGTATAGCAACCTGTTGGGTGCTTATCCCTATTCAAAATTTGCCCTGGTGGAAAATTTTTGGGAAACGGGGTATGGGATGCCTTCCTTTACCCTTTTAGGGCCTACGGTCATCCGTTTACCGTTTATTCTTCATTCCTCTTATCCGCATGAAATTCTGCATAACTGGTGGGGAAATGGCGTGTTTGTGGATTTTGAACAAGGCAATTGGAGTGAGGGGTTGACCACTTATCTGGCCGATCATCTGATTCATGAGCAAAGAGGGAGTGCAGTGGGGTATCGTCGGTCTATTTTACAAAATTACACGGATTATGTTCATGAGGGGAGGGATTTTCCTTTGATTCAGTTTCGGGCCCGTCATGGTTCGTTATCGCAAGCGATAGGATATGGAAAAACCCTTATGTTTTTTCATATGCTTCGCCTACAATTGGGGGATAAAAATTTCATTCAAGGTTTGCAAAAATTTTATCATGCCCACCGGTTTCAGCGGGCGACCTTTCAAAACCTTCAAAAATTCTTTTCCGGTGTTTCTGGGGAGGATTTATCCTTCGAACTGGACCAGTGGGTGAAGCGGACTGGATCACCGGTTATCAAAATCCATGGCGTAAATTTACGCGCCGAAGGAGATCAATTTTATCTCCGCGCAGTTTTGGAGCAGACCCAACCGGAACCTGTCTATCGGCTACTTATTCCTATTGCAGTATATTTGAAAGGGGAAAAAAAAGCGTTTCAAACCACTATTTTAATGGACCAAAAACAGGTGAAATTTGAATTTGGTTTTGAACATCTTCCTCTCAGGATTGAGGTGGATCCTGAATTTGATGTGTTTCGCCGGCTGGACCGAAAGGAGGTTCCTCCTTCTTTGTCTTTGGCCTATGGCGGGGAAAACAGCATTATTCTTCTTCCATCCCGGTCTGAGAAAAAAATCAGGAAAGGATTTCAGCAACTTGCAGAATCATGGAAAAAATCACGCCCTGGCAAAATTGAAATGAAATGGGATTCTGAAATCGATCAACTTCCTCATGATCGAACCCTTTGGATTTTCGGATGGGAAAATCGGTTCCGGTCTGCAATGATAAAAAGTATTTCGGATTATTCTGTTTCTTTTAACGCCTTAGAGGTATTCCTTCCCAAGGCAAAACTTAGGAAAGACCAACACACTATTGTTTTGGTTTCCCACCATCCCACCAACCCAAATTTGGCAATGACCTGGGTGGGAACCGAAAATGATAAAGCCATTCCTGGCCTGGGGCGGAAGATAATTCACTACGGGAAATATGGGTATTTGGGGTTTGAAGGGGACAGCCCTTCTAACATTGTTAAAGGGGAATGGCCGATCTTAAATTCTCCGATGTCGGTTTCCATTCCCCAAATGGACGGAAAAACCTCTTTAGAAATGGAAGGGTCCTTAGCCCCAAGAAAGGCTTTGATTAATCCCCCTCATTTTTTTCAGACGGGAAAATGAGGGGGTATTCACTTAAGCTTTTAGGGTTGGGTTAGAAACGCCCCCGACCTCCCCTGCCACCACCACCGCCACCACGACCACCACCGCCTCCACGACCACCACCACCAGGTCCGGATCTACCGCCGCGTCGATTATCTGATTTGGGCTGGGCCTCATTAACGTTGAGTGTTCTTCCCTTTAGCTCTTTTCCATTTAGGCCTTCGATGGCCGCCTTGGCCTCGGCTTGAGAGGACATCTCTACAAATCCAAAACCTCTTGATTCCCCACTAAATTTGTCTTTAATGATATTCGCTGAGTTGACCGCGCCAAATTCCTCAAAAGCCTTCAGCAAATCTTCTTGTGAGACATCGCGGGCCAAATTTCCTACAAATATATTCACGTTGATCTCCTTTTAAAGGTGTCCTTGATCCGAAAAACAGCTAACGCTTTAGAGGCGTAGAAAGTTCTGTTCTTTGCTGGATTGTAGGTATAACTGATTTTTTTTGATAGGTCAATGACTTAATCATATTTTTTTAAAAAACTAATATCAGTGTGTTCGAATAGAGGGGTCTGTTTTTATGGTGCTAAAAGGGACCCAACCTCTTTTTGAAGTGCTTCAATGGCCGATCGGGGGCGTACCATTACAGTCAATTCCCGGATAAAACCTTTTTCATCAAACCGTAAAAGATCCAGCCCTTCGATTTGGCGGTTCCCAATTTTTGCATGGAAAACCAGGCCGAGGGTTCCATCGTTGGATTTGAGCTGATCAGTATATCGAAATTCTTGAAAAACCTTTAAAAGGATGGTTAAAAGCTGACGGATTGCCGGACGTCCCTTGATTGGTTTAAAGCTTACCGGGCTGTTGAGGACCGCATTTTCTGCAAATGTGCCCACAATTTGATCAAGTTGTTTTGCTTCAACCGCTCGTTGAAATGAGTTTTTATCCATTGGCTCGCTTATTGGGTTGGGTTTTAAAAGGAAATTTTTATTTACTGGATTTTCGATAAAATGGTTTTGATTCGAGTCCATGAATCATTTCGGGCTTTTTTGTTTTCAGGGGAGCCTTCGGGGTCATCGCCATATCTCATAAACGCATGGCTTGCCCCTTTGTAAATTCCCACGTCATAAATTCGAGCGTATTTCTCCATTAATTTTTGCGTGTCTGCAATCGTTGCGTTAACCCGTTGATCCTTTTTACCATAAAACCCGTAAACCGGTGCGGAAATTGCTCGGATGCTCTCCTCGGAGGTTGGCGCTGTTCCATAAAACACAAGAGCTGCTGAAAGGGTGGGGGAATGGGTTGCAAAACGAAAGGTTTGTGACCCTCCCCAACAAAACCCGGCCACCACTACTTTTCCATTGGAGCCCGGGACTTTGGAAATAAACTCCTGGACGGCTTGAAGGTCTTGTGTGATCCGGTCGGGTTTCAGTTCGTATATCGCATCACGGGCCTGGTCGGAATTTTTAAAATCGCGTGTTTGGGTGTGTTGGTTATCGAAGCCCGATAATAGGTCGGGGGCAATGGCAATGTAGCCTGCCGCCGCCAGTTGGTCCGTGAAACTTCTGACCCAGTCTGTAAGACCCCGATTTTCATGGATCACAATGACTGCTAAACTTTTTTCTTGTTTCTCTGGGTATGCCACAAAGCTATGAATGGTCCTGTCTTTAGAGGGAACTTTTACCCATTCATTGTGCCGGGGGGATTTCTGGAGTTTTTCTACCGCAAATTCCTGCCCATAAACATGGGATGCCAAAAAGAAAAGACCGAAAATCATAAAATAAATTCTCATATTTTTCCCTTAAACCCTCCATTTAAAAAGGTTTAATATAAATAAATAGTTTCCCTAATCCCTTTCAAGGGGGAGATCAGCCATTAGGTTATCGAATAGTTATTTTGCAGAAAAATTTTAAAGCACTCGGCTGTATACCATCATCTCTCTACTGTAGAGCCGTTTAAATTGGATCTAAGGCATACAACTTATAAGCAATATGACCCATTATTATGTTTTAGTCAAATTTATTAAACAAAATGTGAAGAGGTGGTTTAAATATTAGAAATAAAAATTATTTCAATTGGGTTGGTGAAATTTGTAATTAAATTTTGAATAACCGATGGGTGAAAATTTAGAAAAGAGTTGTTTTTAACCCGGTGGCAATTTCAATGTTAAAACATTCGTGTGGAAAAAAGGATCGTTTCTTTAGTCTAGGTTAAAGCCAACCACTTTTCCGTGTGATAGAACTATCCTGGCTAAAATTTCATATTTTTCACCGGAAAAGTTCACTTTCCAAAGAGGCTCTGTCATTCCTATTCTTTTAATGGCGCCAAGGTATTTCAGTTGATAACCTTTTAAAATCTTACTTCGATCGCTTAATTTAACTGAATCAAAATGCCATTCGTCATAGAATTCTTTAAACGCTTTATTGCCATATTGAATAAAACGCGGGTAGCTGTCATCCTTTATTGCCTCGAGCTGCCAAATCACCTTTTCCTCGGCAGTCATTTGACCTTTGTCATTTGCCCAGATAGGGTGTTCTGAAAAGATAAACAGAAAAACCAAAAGGGTGCAGCTGCTCAAGATTTTAGTTTTTTTCATAATTCTCTCCATTTTTTCGCTTTTTAATTTATACTCTCCTTTCATAAATTGGTCAAAAAGGTCATTTAAAAAATGAAAAGCGTAAAGGAGTTATATTTATTTTTGCATATAATTAAATCCTTGCCTAGATTTCATTGAATGATTAGTAAAGAAGGAATAAACCATTTCTTTTATTGACCCGATAGAACCGGGCATTAATTTCTGGGTATTTTTTTTTGTTGTTCCATTTTAAAACCTTTCTTCCGAAAAATTTAGGGCCAGATGCCCAAAAATTTTATCTCTTTCCAAACCAGGTTCTCCCAGGGTATTATCCCTCGATAAGAAAAAAAAAGAAATCCTTAAGGATAGCATTTTCTTTTATTTTTATCGAGAAAAATCTCGGAAACTACCCAAAAAAACGTTGAATGGTGGTAATTTTATAAACCAAAGGAAAGAGTATGACGCTTCAGGAGGATTTTGTAAAAACAGGTAATTGGCTTTTCCGTTGGAGAAGCTATCTTCCATTAATTTTTATTTCCCTGGTCCTGGTTGGTTTAAGGGATTTTGAATATATGGGCAATAGTGAAGTCTATGACGATTGGTGGGAGTTGTTTTGTTTAATGATTTCGTTTATAGGTTTGGGTGTTCGAGCTTATACGGTTGGCCATGCTCCTTTAGGAACCTCGGGAAGAAATACCCAACAACAGGTTGCAGAAAGCCTTATTACGACCGGTATTTATTCCGCAACCAGGAATCCACTTTATTTAGCAAATTTCGTTATTGGTCTGGGTGTGGTTTTTTTTGTTCATACCGGGTGGATTGCATTAATTTATATGTTGGTTTTTTTTCTTTATTATGAGCGAATCATTTTTGAGGAAGAGGCTTTTTTACAAAAGAAATTTGGGGAGGCCTATCTTGCTTGGGCGGGTCAAACCCCCTTTTTCTTTCCGAAATTTAAACGCTGGACTCCTCCAAATTTGCCCTTTTCTTTTAAGACGGTTCTAAAGAGGGAATATTCCAGTTGGTTTGGGCTTATATCGGTTTTTACTTTGTTTGAAGTGGTCGGGGATCTGTTTTTGAAAGGAAGGTTTATATTCGAATTGGGTTGGGCTGTCCTTTTTTTTACAGGGTTAATTTTATTTGTGGTCCTAAGAGTCTTAAAAAAGAAAACGGATTTTCTTTCCGTTGAGGGCCGGTAAAAAAATAGAACCGGCTTCATTATTGAAGGAATAAAAACATAGTTTTTATTAGAATCATTTCAGTTTTTTCTAACTGTAAACCATCCAAAAGTTTTTTTATTACCTCAGAATTTTTAATTTCTTCCCTTTAACCGATTTATAGAAATATAATTTTTCAAGTACATTTAACCCATATCCTATTTCTTCGATCAGTCAAAAAGTTGAAGTGGGAGGAAAAATTTAGGAAAATGAAAGGGAGCAGATTTTAGGCATTCAAAAGGTTCAAATTGCTGTACTAAAAAAATCCCTATAAAAACAAAACCTTCAAACATTGTTTTTTAGCCATTCCCATGGAAAGCAAAGCCCACCGTATTGATCTTAATGAGCTTTTTAAACAGTTAGCCTCCTCGCCATCCGGCCTAACTTCTCAGGAGAAAACGAAAAGACAGAAGGAGAAAGGGCTCAATCTCCTTGAGGCTTTAGGGAAGCCACCCCTTATTTTTCAATTTGGGAAACATCTGGTTAATTTTTTTGCCATTCTTTTGTGGATTGGTGCTTTGCTTGCCTTTATTGCAGAAAAACTATCTCCCGGAGAGGGGAATATCTACATCGCGGGGGCCCTAACTGGGGTGGTCATCCTCAACGCCATCTTTACCTTCATTCAGGAATACCAGTCCGAGAAAATTATTGAAAGTTTTCATAAAATGATGCCCGTTACCATAGATGCCTTGCGGGATGGAACCAGGAAAAAAATAGAGGCAAAGGGGGTGGTAATGGGGGATATTATTTTTCTGGAAGAAGGAGACCGGGTGCCCGCGGACGGAAGGCTCATTGAGGAAAATTCCCTGAAAGTAGATCACTCTTCCCTGACAGGGGAATTCGAACCTCAATTAAGGACACTTGAGTGCACCCACGAGAATATCATCGAATCCAGAAACATGGTCTTCTCCGGAACCCTGGTCTTATCCGGACACGGAAAAGCGGTGGTCTACGGCATCGGAATGGACACACAGCTAGGGAGAATCGCTAAACTGACCAAAAGGACTGAAAAAATAGACAGTCCCCTGAAAAAGGAATTGAACTATTTTATTCGGATTATTTCAACCATAGCCATCGGATTGGGTATCACATTCTTTACGGTGGGTATCTTTTTGGGCGGTGGACTGATGGCCAGCATGATCTTCGCGATCGGCATCATTGTGGCCAATGTTCCCGAAGGATTGTTGCCTACGGTTACCCTGAGCTTGAGCATGGCCTCCAAGAGAATGGCCAAAAAAAAGGCCCTGATCAAGAGCCTCGAATCCGTGGAGACATTGGGGTCTACCACCATAATTTGCACCGATAAAACCGGTACTCTGACTGAGAACCGGATTTTGGTGAACACCCTGGTTTTAGATGGTGATGAGAAATTGGCAAAGGAAGACGGGATGGATCAAATTTCCGGAATGGACGAGCTTCTTAGAATATCCATTTTGAGCAACAATGCCAGAGTTTCCGCAAAAGGAAATTTTCACGGTGATCCCACGGATGTCGCTCTTTTAAAGTTTGCACAAAGGTTCCGGGACATTCACCAGGTGGTCAACGAGAATGAAAGGATAGAGGAGTTTCCATTCGATTCGGTTAAAAAGAGGATGTTGACCATTAACAAGGTGGGAGACAAAAAAACCGCTTACCTGAAAGGGGCCCCCGAGGTGGTAATGGAAAAATGCACCCGTATTCTTCATCAAGGAAAAATGGAAGGTTTTGATGAAAGCCAAAAGGAAAATATTAGAGGTTATTACAGGAACCTAGCCAATCGGGGGGAAAGGGTTTTGGCCCTAGCCTTGAACCATGAATTCTCCGGTGTGGAGGAAAACTTTATTTTTGTGGGTTTGATCGGGATGAATGATCCCCTGAGAAAAGATATTCCCGAGGCCATTTCCACCTGCAAAAGGGCAGGGATCAAAGTAATCATGATTACCGGAGATTATGGTGCCACGGCTGAGGCAGTGGCTAAAATGGCTGGGCTGGTGGGAGACCAAAAGGCGAACCTGATGACCGGTATTGAGCTTGACTCCTGCGATGAACCTCAACTCAAGGAGTTTCTGAAAAAGGATTCAATAATTTTTGCCAGAACTTCTCCTTTTCAAAAACTCAGAATCACGAAGACACTACAGTCCATGGGGGAGGTTGTAACCGTTACGGGGGATGGGGTCAACGATGCCCCCGCCTTAAAACACGCGGATATGGGGGTTGCGATGGGGTTAAGCGGAACCGAGGTTGCCAGGGAAGCCGCCGATATGGTTTTACTGGATGATCATTTTGAAACCATTGTTAATGCAATTGAAGAGGGCCGGACCGTATTCAGCAATATAAAAAAATTTATTGCCTATATCCTAACCAGTAATATTCCGGAAATTCTTCCCTTTATTGCCTTTGTCGTTTTCGGTATTCCCCTTCCCTTAACCGTTGTGTTGATCCTGGCCATTGATCTGGGAACCGATCTATTGCCGGCTCTGGGATTGGGGGTGGAGAGTCCGGAAGACGATGTTATGAAAATGCCCCCCAGGCCACGGAATGAACGGCTACTTTCCCGAAGCCTGCTGTTCATGTCCTACGGGGTAATCGGGATGATTGAGGCCGCGGCAGGTTTTTTTTCCTATTTCTATGTTTTATTTTCCGGGGGATGGAGTTGGGGCCAGGAATTAAATTATACCGACCCCTTATACTTAAAGGCTGTGACTGCGTTTTTTGTGAGTATTGTGATATGCCAGATTGTCAACGTACAAGTTTGTAGAACGAGAAGGGAGTCGTTATTCAAAAAAGGAATTATTGGAAACCGACTGGTTTGGTTAGGGATATTATCCGAAATACTTTTAGTTTGGATGATTACCCATATCCCCGTGGCTCAAAGAATTTTCGGTTCTACGTCTTTGACTCCTTTCGAGATGGCTTTGGCTTTACCCTTTGCCTTTTTAATTCTTTTTGGAGACGAACTTAGAAAAGCGGGTTTAAGGCGGGGCAATGCCTTTCTTCAAAAATATTTTTCGGGGTAATGAGAAAACTAAATCAATCCGATTAACCCTATATACCAGGTAAACTGGCAAAACCGAATTAACCCAATAACCCCAGTTTTCTCACTTGGATTCGGGTGGCAAAACTGATATCGGGGTGAACCTTCAGGGTTTTTCCCCGGGAGACTTGAACCGTTCCTACGTTTACTCCCCCTGGTTTTCTCACATTTCCTGCACGGGATTGATGAACGTGAACCGTTTTGGCTTTGCGGGCCTTGCTATGGTAAGCGGCCACCCCAGCGGCTTGTAGAAGCGTTTCCCGACTGGGTTCTTCATCGGGTTTTGCACGCAAAATGACATGGCTTCCGGGAACCCCATCTGCATGAAACCACCAGTCATCGGGATCAGCAAGGGTAATGCTGAGGTAATCATTATCGGAATCGGATGCTCCTGCCAGTACAATCCATTCACCGGGAAGGATATATGCAATAATTCGTGGTTTAGACCGGCTCATGTTTTTTCTTTAGGTTTGGAGGAATCTAACCTGTTGACCATTGGGTTCATTTTCTTTTACTCCAAAGGGTGAATTGTCTGGTCTACAGGAAGCAAAACTTTTACCAATCCTCAAGGGGTTGATCGGTCCCGCAGTTCCAGCAGGCAGTAAATTCTTTTTCGATGGTCTCTCCGCAGTTTGGACAGAGCCATTCCCTTTCCTGGGCCGGTTTGGCTTTACCCCAATTTTCCAAAATATCCTTGGCATTTTCTAGATCTTCATCCCTCAATACCCAGAGTTCTGGAAAAACCTCAACAAAGGGAACTTCACCGGCTAAACCGGCTGTTTGCTGATTTTTAATGGTGCACGGAATATCAGAATGCTCCATGATATTTTTGAGCGATTCCACCTCTGGAAGACTCTGTGAAACGAAGATTTTAATCATGGTGTAGGGGAGCCCCAACCTTTCCGGTTTTCATTAAAAAGAATATCCGACCGTAATGCCAGGTCTAAGACCAATATAATTATTTTTTTTCACCAGGGAACCGGTCTTTTCCTTTTCTTCACCATATAACACCGAAAGACTGATTGAGAAATCCCATCCGGTTCCCCAACGCCATCGAAACCCTCCCCCGCCCCCCCCTTCCGTTTCAGTCTTATCTCCACTGAAATCTTTAGTATCTGTTTTATAATAGGAGAAGCTTCCTCCCACAAACCATGAATGTCGGTAGGGTTTAAAGTAATATTTGAAACCTACTTTTGGGGGAAATCCCAAACTCAAGGCAAAATGGCGATGTTGAATTTCAAGTCCAACGATACTGGTAAAAGGCGAATATCCCAACCGGGGTCCAATATACCATTCTTCTTTTTCAAATTCTGGCTCAAAGGGATCCGGCTCATCGGGTGAGGCGTGAACCAGCATCGGGATCAAAAAAATTAAAAAAACGGCAATCTGTACACGAAAAACCAGTGACCAAAAATAAGTCTTAATCCGGTCTTTCAAATAGGAAAAAACTGGAAGTAGGTTATTAAAAATATTTTTTTGCACCGGGGGCTTCATTTTTATTAGGTTTCAGACAGATTTTTCCGTTAAGAAAATTACCATCTTAAAATTTTTAGGAATGACTTGCAAGGGGTTTGGCATAGGATGGGAAAGGAAGAGAGGATCAAAAAGTAACTTTTAAGAACCCATACCAGCCATATTAACATGACAAACAAAACAAACCAGAAACCAAATTCATTTTATGATATTTCATTTTTTTTTAATAGTGTTCCATAAACCATTCCCCTTAATCCCAGAAGACCTGAGACCAACAAACTCAAATCTTGAAGAACTCCGAGTTGGAATGCGGCAGATGTGCCCACCACGGACCAGAGGAATGGAACAATAAATACTGATTTTGGAAAAGGAAAGGATGCCAAGAGAAGAATTCCCAATGTGAAGATGGTGGTAGGGCAGGGGAGACCGAATGTGGGAACCCTGGGATAACGATGGCCGAAGGCCATCCCAAGGAGCGGGTAAATGACCAAAGAAAAAACAATCAAGAACGCCGCAAGCCAGGGAAAGATTCCCCTTTTAAGGGCAAAGTGAAGCCGGTTCTTGAAAACACCTACCCAAGCGAACAAAAACCCACCAACCAAAAAAATTGTTCCGAAGACCCAAGCCGCAGTATTGATTTTGGTAAAAAATACAAAATGCTAAGCAACGGCCATCCAGATCCAGAAAAAAGACAATACAGCCGATATGAGACGGTCGCGAACGGGAAACTGCCGGAACAATAAAACGATGGCCGAAACGGCCAATAGGACCAGAATTACTTGCATGGGCCAAACACCCACATTGTACCGGGCGAACACATCAAAAAATTGTTCTTTCGAAAAAGGAATTTCCATTAAATGAAGCCCCGAAGTTTTGCCGCAATCCAAGGTGAAACTGCGGAGGTAAGCAAGGGCAAAACGAAAAAATTCCCTTCAAAAAGATTGAACACCTGAACAATTTCTTTCAGCGTTTTTCCAACCACAAAATGTCCAAAAAGAAATTCAAAAACTAAAGTTAGTAAAACCCATAGAATCCCTATTCCGATATAGGTTTTTCCATCCAGCTTTCCAAAGAATGGAATAAAGAGGAAGGTGATTAAAAAAACGAGAATGGAAAGAAGAATGCCGCTTAAAGGAAGCGAAATTTGATTTCCTAACAAAGGTAAAAGCACTTTTTCCCGTAAAATTCCGTTTAAAATGGCAGCGACAACCATTACCAGCCAAACGGCGAGGGCTTTTCTTAAGATTATTGGCATAACCGAGAAAAAATTTATGTCGCCCTGTTTAGGACCTAATTATAGGTTAGGTTTTAATAAGACGGTTGTGGGAATTGAACCGTCTTCAGCATTATTCATATAATCCGCAAAATGAACATGGTTGGCAGCCGTTTTTGCTTCTTCATCGGATAGTTCGCTAAGGGCTAAACAAATTTCACCCAGATCTTTTAAACCCTCCCGGTTCCCTTGAATTTCAATTTCACCATTTTTATAAAGTATTTTTAACTTTTCAACTGGTTCCACGAAACTATTCCTCTTCACCTTTTTTTATAAAGCAAACATTAAAAACCAGTTTATCCCTGAAATCGGGATGAACGGTATCCTCAACCGCTAAACCTGAAATGGCTTCAATGCTTTCTCTCACACAACGGTTACAGTAATCCGACCATGTTTCACTGGAAAGCTTTTCCTGAGTATCCCAGGACCACGCCCCGGGGTGTTCATAAACGTTCTTGTTTGGGAGTATCCCCTGAATTGTTCCATTGATTATTCCCCAGACTTCTCCCCCAAGAATTGCCATTCCGGACTTGGCAATTTCAATTAGTGCCTCCTTAATTGAATCCCTAGGCCAGGCCAGTTCTCCATTTGGGGCGCGGAACGCATTGTTTAAAATGTTTTGTGGAAGATTTTCTTCTTCTTGAATCAATTTGGGTTTACCCTCTTAGGCAACGTATTTATAATTTTTAGATTCTTGGTTAACTCTATCGGGCTAAGGAAGTCAACGGAGCGGGGATAAAGAGGGGGAAGGGGATAGAGGTTAGAGGTTTAAGGCGAAGGAGGAAATGAAAAAAAATTTGCTTTATGGGAAGGCCCTTTGCAATGACTCTTCTTCTACTTTCCCTTAACCCTTCCTTACAAAGGAAGGGACACCAACAGGCTGTTGGGAAACTCGTCCCCTGTCATTCCCGAATGTTTAATCGGGCCCGCCTACCGGCAGGCAGGAATCCAGCCTGTTTAGAATCAAGGACTTCTAGACATAATGGTTGACAGTTTAAAAAAAAAGACCTGCCCCTTGTCAACATGGGTTATATTGGGAGAGTTGTTGCACCCAATACAGGGCCAAAAACAAGGAGGGCAGGTCATGAAAGATTCTATCACGATCGTTGGTTTGGATGTACATAAAGATTCCATCGAAATCGTCATTGCCGAAACCACGGGGAGTCGTGAGGTTCGGCACTTTGGCAAAATAGGCGGCAATATGGCATCCCTGGATAAAGCCATCCGAAAACTAAAAAGCAGCCATAGAGAACTGCGGTTTGTCTACGAAGCAGGCCCCTGTGGTTATGAGATCTATCGTCACCTGAGCAGGCAAGGATTTCATTGTGTTGTTGTAGCTCCTTCCATGATTCCCAAGAAAAGCGGCAATCGCATTAAAAATGACCGCCGTGACGCTGAAGCGCTGGCCCGGCTCTATCGCGCCGGGGAGTTGACCAGCATCTACGTTCCCCGGGAGGATGACGAAGCCATGCGGGATCTAACCCGTGCCCGGGAAGATGCGGGCAAAGCCCAGAGAAAGGCCCGACAACAGTTAGGGGCATTTCTTCTGCGCCACGGTGTTCGTTACTCAGGCAGCTCCTCTTGGAAATCCGCACATATGCGTTGGCTGTCAGACATCAAGATGCCACACCCCGCGCAGCAGATCACGCTGCAAGAATATATTCACGCCGTTGAAGAATGTACACAACGTGTGGAGCGTTTGACCGAACAAATCCACAAGCTATTACTCCAATGGCGTATGGCGCCGGTTGTTGAAGCCCTTCAGGCACTGCGGGGTGTGGCTCCGATTGTTGCGGCCACCACGGTTGCGGAAATCGGCGACTTAGGCCGTTTTCAGACTCCCCGACAGATCATGGCCTATTTGGGCCTGGTTCCCTCTGAGCATTCCAGCGGCAATTGTACACGCCGCGGTGGCATCACCAAAACCGGCAATGGCCATGTCCGCCGGGTGCTCATAGAAGCCGCTCACGCCTATGGCTATCCCGCTCGTGTCAGCCGACATCTGCTCAAACGTCAAGAGGGGCTGCCACAACCGATTCGAGAAATCGCCTGGAAAGCCCAGATCCGGCTGTGTGGCCGGTTTCGCAGACTCATGGCCAAAGGAAAATCAAGAAACACGGTTGTCGCAGCCATCGCACGAGAACTTTCCGGCTTCATATGGGCCATTGCCAATCAAGTTCCGGTGCCCAATGAGTAAGACGAATATCTAAGAACAAAGAGCTTCAACAGGAGGACATCCAAGCAAAAACATATAATAACGCATCCAGAATAGAAGCAGGGACGCGACCGCGTTTCGGGAGAATCCTCGGGGAATCCAAGGAATCAGGCAAAAGCCGAACTTCCGCCACTAGAGCGAGGCAGCTCCGCGACGAAGACAAGTCATGCGGTCAAATCCGCGAATATCAGATTGATCAAACGTCGCATCATCGGTCCCGTCTCTGCTTGTGTCCTGGATTCATCGTCAAACCAGGACCCCGTGAAAAAGGGGACAGGATACTTTTTCCTTCTTGACGTATGTCAACCATATCGGATTCCCGTTTCCACGGGAATGACGGACGAGTCCTGTTACGGACTTTTTACGAGGCCATCAAACCTGACCCCCTTTTTATTACCTTCCAAAGGAAGATTTTTTAGCGGGAAATTTCGAATGTGAAATTGGAAAGGCGGTTATGGTTCCAATCGAAGAAATCGAAAGAATAATTGCCAAAGGTCACAGGCCAGCTCTTAAACCAAAAACAGCGGGTTCCTTAGAACTCTCTTTTTAACCTCAAAAAGGGTTGTTTAAGCCGGATTTGGGAACCATTTTTTAATTCTCATATAATTATTTCAATCCCTTACCTTGGTCCAACCCCGGCCATCCAGCAATAAAAAATTAATAACTGGTTGTTAAAATTAAAATCATGCAGTATATATGTATAGGGTCAATTAAATTTAAAGCTCAAGATAAACATGCCAACCCCAACTACATCAAAATTTCCAAAACCAAAATCTTGGGATGAGTTTGAAGATATTGTCACAGATATAATGAAAAATTTATGGCAAGACCCATATATTAAGCGGAATGGTAGGCAGGGACAAAAACAAAATGGTGTGGATATTTACGGGTCTTCAAAAATTGGAGCGAGGGGTTACCATGGAGCCCAATGCAAAAATACAGATTCTTTAAAATTTGAAGAAATTGAAAGAGAAGTTTTAGAAGCGGAACATTTTACCCCTCCTCTTATTTCGTATTTGATCGCAACAACAGCATCAAGAGATACAAAACTTGAGGAAAGAGTCCGGGTTCTTTCACTTCAAAGGATTAATAATGGAAAATTTGAGGTAAATTTATTTTTTTGGGAGGATTTGTGCTTAGAACTCTCAGGTAATCGGTCTTTACTGGAAAAATATTTTCCTGGTTGGGTTGATAGTTCTACCTCAGAAGACTCTATCATGCAAATTATAGAAGAATCCAGCCCCTCGGATTGGATCTACATTGACCAAGCTCGGTCATACACATATAAAAAAGACGTTCAAATAAATATTAAACTCACATGGGATAACAACCCTAATCAATTTGGAGAATCTTGGGCCAGGAGATTTCCTGATCCATCAGCTTATGCGGTCAAATTCACAATTTATCATGGAACCTCTCCCATAAAAGAAATTTATACAGTCTCAATTGATGGGAGCAGGTGTTATATTCCATATCCAAAATCCATGGATTGTCTTACAATTACTCCATGGAATTACAATTTTGGGAAAATTGTCAATATTGCTAATGGTGAATTTCAAAAAGAATATGATTCCTATGTTAGAAGAGCCGGTATTACAGTGGAAGAATAAAATTTTCCTTCTCACTTTTTAAAAACCCTATACATTTTCCATTGCTATTATGAATATATCGGAATTGGAACCAAGGGTAACTGCTCCTTTAAAAAAACTTTTTCCAACCCTTGATGAAACCCAAATATGGTCTGCATATAGAGATTTTTTAAATATTTATTGCCTGATAAAAGAATGTGAAAAAAACCTTGGAAAAGGAGATGTTTTCGATCTAAAAAATAATAATGCGCCACATTCAGAAATAGAACTCCATTTAATATATAAAAGTTTTATCGAATCTTTATTGAAAGCCCTTTTCATGTTTGGCGACATTCTAATCAAAGTTACTGTAACCCAGTTATTTGGAAAATGGGATCGGGAAAATTTTCTAAAATTACATTTTCCTCCCTTCCTAATTCCACAACATGTTCTTCTTCCTGTCCATTGCATTACAGTTTACAGAAACAAACTCATTGTTCACCATGATGTCCGACGCATGCAGGGGTTTTTTACTTCAAATGGTAAATTCCATATATCTCCCTTACCTCAAGGAATAAGTGCCCCAGAAGAGGAGACCGCAAAGGTTGAATACCTCTGTAGAAAATATGGAAAATTTATTGGTGGGCTTGAATCAGAGCCAAATTATTTCAATCGTCTTAATTTATTATTTAAGCACATACCTTTGGTGGTTAATGGAGAAGGAAATCCCGACAGAACTGATATTGATCGAATAGCTGAAAAAGGCGGTTGTAAATCTTTGACCGACGAAGAAGTTTTAGCTGGATGCGACTGTTTTTTATTTGCTTTAGCGGAGGTGCCTGTCAGGAATTGATTGGTATGCATTTAACGTTGCCTTTTTTGATAGGGGTCGGACCAAGCTAACAATCTGAAACTAAATGTTAAACCTCCAAAATACAGGCGTTTTTGATTCTTAGAACCCCTTTTCCACCCCTAAAAAGATTGTTATAGAAGGAAGGAAATATAATGCCGGTTGGCCCCGGATACAGAAGAATTCCTTACAACGTACTTTTTAACCCCAAAAAGATCCGTTTAAGCCCATTTTTTGGGGCCATTTTTTAATCCTTATATAAATATTTCAATCCTTGTACCTTGGTCCGACCCCGGCCGCTTTACTTCCGCTTCCGTCAAATATCACGGTGGCATCATCCAAGTGAGGCTTTGCATTTTCAAAAACCAAGTGACTGACGTATTTATAAAAAGATCCTTGGTATCGGAACCCTCCCTCCGTGTCAATACACACTATCACTCACTACAACAAGCCTGCATGATGGAGAAATTCCTCTATGACGATACGACACCCATGTCGAACCCGTTCTATATCACTTTTTTGCGCTGTGAAGTATCGGCCATGTGCAGAAGAATTTCCTATTTCACGAAGTTGAGGCAAAACAGACTTCGCATTACGAGACAAAGTCATGCATGGCTCTGCTAAAGCGACGCCAATGAGATCGGATAAGTAAAAATAGTTACCATTTTTATCCTTTATCTTCTGCGATAACCCCTTGTGTTCAAAAGCCTCTATGATAACGATTTCTAAAATACGACGCATCATTACTGCGCAACCGTCATACCAGTCTGCTCCAAAGCAACCATTCATTTGACGCCCGATTGTCATTAAGTACCCTCGCCTCGTCCGTGTAAGGATAGCAAGTGGAAATATGGAGTCGTGCCCCACATCCGTTGCAGGTTGGGTTGGGTTGCGCCATGTAGTTCTAAGCGAAACAACAAGTTCTTGTGCAATTTGCGCCCTTTTCTTTTGATCTGTATTTGGCGAGAAAATCGCCTCGATCATTTCCGCCATTGCAGAAACGTCACCAGGAGATTGGGTTGAAAGATCTCTAAATGCGTTAATACCCTCCGCACGGAGCTCCACAAATTTATTCGAGTAAAAGTTGTCTGATGTAAGCTTTTGCCTATGTTTTCGTGCCTTCCTTGAGACTTCCATGGCCCGCTGCACAAGTTGCTCTAATAGATATGGTGGTGTCAACTTCGTTTCTGCTTTTGCCTTACGGGTCATCGTATTACCACACCGAGTAGACGAACGTTTGCTTATTCCCTTTGATCTTTGTTCTGCTTCGTCTTAACTTGCGATGATGAGTTAATTTTTGAAGAGGACCACTAAGACTTGTTAAAGCTATGTGATGGCCACGGTTTTCTAATTCCGCTTTAACTTGGGCCATCGTCTTTGGTTTCTTAAAAAATCCATCCGCCACCATTTCCTCTATATATGCTCGTGGCCCAGATCTGGTCGCCTTCACTTTTTTTCGAGAAGACGGCGCACCATGACCAGTTGCCCTCTTGAGAGGAATGGCTCCCGATTGCAGAGCAAGCAAATCATCCAAGATCTTCTGGAATGCAACCCGCTTAAGTTCAGGGTCGTTTACTCCAGAAACAGCCTTTTCGGCCTTCGCGACGATTTCTGGATAATTTCGATCGGCTTTCATTACCTACCTCCGTTTCTGTGGCCCAGAAGCGGCCCGATTATCTAATTGTGTGTAATTTAAGTCGAGTTCTAAGGATGTAAACACCAGTTTCCCACAAAATGCTCGCGCGAGGATTGATTGGCGGAGGCGTTCGGCGCGCTGGAGGTTGGCTATTACCTCTTTTTCTAGGTCTTCCACCATGCTCAATCGGCGTTCCACCTCTTCTACTATCTCATTTTGTTCTGCCCAGGGTGGAAGTAGGATTGGAAGAGAACAGACTTTGTTCACGCTTAGTGTATACAAGCCAGAAGTCGAACTGGCTACCCGCTCAACAAAATGTCGCCCCGGTAGCGACAGCAGCCAAAACAAAATCCATTTCCCGATGTCAACGTTTACAAGACGGATTTTAATGATGTGGTTCTGGTGAACACACGGATCGATTGAGCCATCCCAAATTGCAAGTCTCCCAATCTGATCTTTGCTTCCATTACCTTCAACGATTAGCAAATCACCTCGCTGTAAAAGGAGTTTGTCCAACTCGCCGTCATAGACCCCAATTCGCTCAATCTGATCGAGGCGGAGCTCGTTTGCATAAACGTTGGCGACCCGAAGGTAAGGAAGTTTTTTGGGTAATTTGGTTCGTTTAGGGTTTTTGGTCAGCCCGCCGAAAATCAGCCCAATCTGTTCAAGCCGTGCCCACATCCAACCTTCCAGTAGCGGTGGGAGAATACTCGTATCTGGCACAGCGGGCTCTTTGTATTTTCCTTTACCTTTCCATCGCTCTCTCCGTTCGGCAAGGATGCGCTCCAACAACTTGCTGGCGGGTTCGACATCAGGATACTTTTTGCGCCATTGTTCGGTGAGTTTGCCTTGGACGGCGGCTTTGAGGACGGCGGCTTTGTAGCGTTTGAGGTTGGATTTGGCGTGCTTGAGGCTGGCAACGGCTTTGTCCAATCGGGAGAATTGTTTTTCGATTTCCGCGACGATGCGGGTTTGTTGGTCGAGGGGGGCAAGAGGAATTTTAATTTGAGCAAGTTTCTTACCATTTACGTTGGGTTGTCCAATACCAGATTGGCTTTTGCTAATTTGACGCCAATAGTCGGAGGACCTAAAAAAGTACGAGATATATTTTGGTTCTATATCCGGTTTTAAGCGAACACGAATTAAATAAGAAGCAAAAACAGATTCTGGAATTGAACCGGTTATCAAATAGCTCTTTCCGACCGTTGCGCCTGTTCTGGCAAAAACAAGATCTCCTTCTCTTAAAAGATATTTTTCTTTTTCTTTGTCATCAATAATGCAAAACGGTACTTGGTTCCATTCAACGGTATCGTTTTGAATGTCTGTAATTCGCAAAAAGCTCGGTCCAATTTTCTCGGTCTGAGCCTTTTCCGTGTAACCATATTGAATAGCAGAAGCTAACTCACCTAATGGAGTTATAATCCAATCGTGTGGGATGGAAAAATTCATGCTGCTAACGTCTCATTCAATTCGTTGATTCGGTGAACACAATGTGTCTCGTAGGGGATCAAAATTTTGAACCCCTACACGGATGGGGTCACGTTTTGTAGGGGCGGTTCGTGAACCGCCCCTACAATTCGGGTTTGAGAAATCAAACCCCTACCGTATTCGGATTCTCGGTGTCCTCGGCCCATTTCATGGGATTTTCGAGAATGTATTGACGGATTTTGTTGAGATCCTCCTCGTTACGGATGATGTGTTCGTAATAATTTCGTTGCCAAACCGGAACACCCGCAGAGGCACGCATTTGATTGATTCGTTTGGTCGAAACGGTTTTGAATGCCCCGATTAAACGGCCCAAGGGTTTTTGTTTGACCGGACCCGTAGGGGCGGTTCGCGAACCGCCCCTACCGTCGGCGGTGATGGCGATGATCCCATGCAAATGGTTAGGCATCACGATCCATTCATCCATATTCGCATGCGCGTATTGTTCGGACAACCATTGCCAACATTCCGCAACGATTTGACCATAGGCGTTCAACCGCATTTTCCCGTCCGTCACATCACCGAACCAACATTCTCTGTTCTGTGTGCACAGCGTTATAAAATAGGAACCCGGCTGTGAATAGTCATATTCCTTGATTCGAATAGAACGACGATGATGGATTTCAGGATTATATCTCATGCTGCTAACGTCTCGTTCAGTTCCTCGATCACTCTTTGATAATCCTTCCCAAATACTTGATGCGCTCTGCCAATTCCCCCTTGCTGCATGAAGGGCGCGAAGTCGAAATCATCGGTTCCGATGCTGAGGTTCGCGGCGATGTGGTCACGGATCATTTCGAGCCATTTGATCTGTTCTGGGGTGAAAGGCTCTGGATTCCCTCTTTCGCGGGAATGACGAATCGTTTGTGCCAGCCAGGTGTTAAAGTTGGCATTCACACGCTCGGGAAATGGAATCAGTTCATTATCTTGATGCATTGCAAACCGAACGAGGGATACCAAGTCCGTTAAAATCCTTTTTTTGCCTGCTCCCCGGACTTTGGATTGTTCCAAAGCCGCATAGGCGTTCCAGAGTTGTGATTCGTTCCAAAGATAAGGGGGTTTTTCGATGGCATCGGCCAGTTCTTTGACGGCTTCGAAGGTAAGGCGCTGTTTGTAGGGTTTGGAGTAGAGAATTTGTATCGCCGTGATTTCGTCTTTATTGTCTTTGATAAATTTCTTGAAGGACCCGACGATGCCTCTTGCCCGCTCCAAAGCGGTGGCATCGAATCCCGCTTCGATGACCTGATCCTGGCTTACATGATCGATGGTTTGCTCGGCTTTCTTTTTGATTTCTATTAAGCAGTTTCGAAGATCCGGGCTATAGAGGGGCTTGACGGCTTCCTGGATCAATTTTTCAGCGGCCTGTTGGATTTGTTGTTCACTGGGTTCTTTCGTATCGTTATCAATTTGGGCTTTTTCCAAATGCCGGTCCGGATTTACGGCATCCACAAGAGACCTGGAAAGATCTTTAATACTTAGGTCGCCTGAAATTCTGACGATTTCCGATTGGTCCTCCTGGCTGATGGTTCGCTCCATGCGGGCGAGACGGCTTGCAATACTCGTAAGAATTTCCGGTTCGGTATTTCCCAAGCTGACCGCCTGAAGAAGTTTTTCAAATGAAACGGAGGGTTTTTTCTCCATGGGACGGGAATCGGTTTTATCCCCCTCACATACACCTACTGCGTCAATGATAATATAATGATCTTTTGTAGCCGCATCCGGTGTGACCGCTTGCAAATCGTTACTGTTAATCACACGAACGCCTCGGCCCTTTTTCTGCTCAAAGGCGTTCCTCGATTTTACATCACGCATGAACATTACGACTTCAACCGGCTTGATGTCTGTTCCGGTACCGATCAATTCTACGGTTACGGCAATCCGGGGAAGATAGCTGTTACGAAATTCCGCAATCAGCTCATCGGAGGTTTTTCCCGTCGTCCGGTAGGTGATCTTCTGTGCAAAATCATTTCCTTTGCCGAACTCCTCGCGTAAAATCTTTACGATGTCTTCGGCATGGCTGTCATCTTTGGCAAAGATGAGGGTTTTGGGAACATGTGTGCGGCCGGGGAAGATCTCCGTGAAGAGCTTGTCCCGGTAGGTTTGAATCACCTTTCGGATTTGGTCCACGGCCACGACGTCACGGTCCAATTGGTTGGAGCCATAAGTTAGGGGCTCATCCAGTTGTTCCCAGCGAACGGCACGGGTTTCCCGATCGCGCTTGTCCACATAATATCCTGCCTCGACGGTTCCGCCACCTTGTGTGATCTCCGTTTTGATACTATAGACATCGTAATTGACGTTTACCCCATCGGCCACCGCCTGTTCATGGTTATACTCCATGACCAGGTTTTGACGGAAAAACCCGAAGGTTTGTTTATCCGGCGTGGCGGTCAGGCCGATGAGATAGGCATCGAAATATTCCACAACCTGTCGCCAAAGGTTGTAAATGGACCGGTGGCATTCATCGATGATGATGACGTCGAATGTTTCGATGGGAATGGCAGGATTATATTCAATGGGAACCGGTTCTTTAAAGACTTTTTCCAAGCCCTCCAGCGATTGTTCATCGTCCTCTTCGGTTAAAGGCCGGCCTTTCAACATGGAATAGAGGCGTTGGATGGTGCTGATGCAAACTCTTGCCGCCTGGTCCAAAGTGTTGCTCGTTAAAGGTTGGACGATGAATTCTTCATGGAATTTAAAGTTGTTGTAAGGGGAGACAAATTGCTGGAACTCCTTGAGGGTCTGCTTTCCCAGATTGGCCCGATCAACCAAAAACAAGATCCGTTTTGCATCGGCGAATTTAATCAAGCGATAGGCAATATTGATGGCAGTAAAGGTTTTTCCGGACCCTGTGGCCATTTGAATCAAAGCGCGGAGACGGTTTTCTTTGAGAGAGTGTTCAAGATTTTGGATGGCTGTAATCTGGGCGGACCAAAGCCCTTCCTTCCTCAGTTCCTGCATATTGAGGCAAATACGATCATGGAAGGTTTTTCCACGTTTTCCATACTCAGGGGCCACCTCTGCAGCCATGTCGCTGGGGACGTTACCCAATCCAGCATCCTCAAGCCATGTGATCAGGGTTTCAGGTTTGTGAAAGGAAAATACTGGGCGAGAGTGTGGATCAGGGTCCAGGCCATTGGTAAATTGGGTTTCTTCTCCGGTGCTTTCGTATAAGAAAGGAAGGGGGCGGGTATAGGCGGGGAGGTTTGCAGGAAGACCTTTGCTATATTTTCCGGATTGAACCTCTACACCCGTGAGCGTATGTCCGATCTTTTTCGCCTCCACCACCCCGGCCGCCTTTCCATCCAGGTAGAGGAGATAATCCGCTTCGCCGAATCCTTTTTTCAATGAAAAATGGCGAACCGCTATCCCACGGGAGGAGATCAAATGGACCTTATCCGGGTCCTGAACGGACCAGCCGGCTTTCGTGAGGGATTGATCTATTTCTTGGCGGGCTTTATCTTCCGGATCCAAAACGGTCTCTCAATCGAAGAAGTTTGAAAACGAAAAACCAATGAATGAAAAGTATATTGAAATCCTTGGTTTATCTCAAGAATAATGTTTAGGGGGTTTCATTGAAAAATCGTTGGAGGTTGGAGGGGGAAGGTTGAAGGTAGGTCCATACAGGGCAAGGGTCAAGTCAAAGTCATTCTGTGGTTGAAGCCTTTGAAGTATTAGAGGTTCCCGCAAAATCCAGTTCGTCATTCCCGAATGGTTTTATCGGGCCCGCCTGTCCGGCAGGCAGGAATCCAGGATTTAATTTCTGGCTCATCGTGGAAGTGAGTGGGTAAATTTCGTCATTACCCGTCTGTCCGGCGGGCACTTGCAGGCAGGGGAAAGCGGAAATCCAGGCCCC
>DASWJH010000076.1 GCA_036397255.1 Nitrospiria bacterium | reverse complement strand
AAAGCGGTTGTCCAACTTTCATCGGCTTCTGAAAATCGTTGAAGATGTACCAAAGCAAGTCCTTTGTACCATAAAAGAGCGGGCTCCCTCGGAAATTTAACCAAGGCCTTTTCCAAATGAGTCAGGGCATTCTCATAGCTAGGCAGCTGGCCGGTCTCAGCGGTTTCAATGAGAATGACTGCAACATTAAAATGGGCTTCATGATTTCTGGGATCCAATTCCACCACTTTTTCCCATGCCCTCTTTGCCTCCTCAACCCGGTTTAATGCCAGGTAGGAGCGCCCCGCCAAAATTTGTCCCTGGAGATCATTGGGGTTCTCTTTTAACCGCTCCTCTAAACGGGCAACCATTTCCAAAGGGTTGGGCATGCCTGGTATCGAAGCCTGGGCCATTGGTTGAGCCGCATTTCGGGTTTGCCCTTCCTTCCAATGTAAAAAAGAATAAATTCCCGCGGATCCCCCCATAACCAAAACACCTAAGGTAACCGCAAAGGCCCAACCCGTACCGGGTGCGGTATTGGGTGTTTTTGAACTTTTGGCAAATGGAGCCGTTTTAGAATGGGGTGTTAATTGATCCAGACGGTTGAGAACTTTTGCGAAGCGATATTCATCGATGGCTTTTAATTTTAAATAATCAGTTTCTGAAAATTTTCCCTGCACCCTCTCATCTTCTAATTCGGATAGGGAATGAAGAAGGGATTCTTTTTCGATTTCTAAATCAATTTTTTCTTGATCTTCAGAAAGATCATGAATAAAGTCCCCCTGCACCTCAATGGTCTTTAAAAAAGGGTAGGCTAAAAAAAGAACGGTACCGGCTAACAGAGAACCCACTACAATGACAAACATGAACCCTCCCCTCCTTATTCTCGGAATTTCCGTAGTTCCTGGTCGATCCGTTTGCGTGAGGATTCATCGATAGAGGGAACCCCTTCTGGCTTTTCTTTCTGGGTCTCCCTAACCCATTTCCCCAAGGTTCGGTAGAGAATCACCCCACCCACCAAAAGAAGGAGGAATGGACCACCCCATAATAGCCAATTGAGACCCTTTTTTTGAGGTTTCAAAAGGATGTAATCCCCATACCGGCTTAAAAAATAGGCACGAATGTCTTCGGTAGATTCCCCTTTCTCCAACCGCTCCCGAATAATCGCCCGCATCTGCTTGGCCAATTCTGCATTGGATTCCCAAATGGACTCATTCTGACAAACCGCGCAGCGAAGGGTTTTGGCTAAATCCCGGACTTGAAGATCAATTTTTCTTTCATCAATCACATTTCCCATCGATACGATCGGAAAGGTAAAAGAGGAAAAAATAATGAAAGGAAGGATCCAAATCATGAAACGGAAGGAGTTTCTTTTCTTAATAAGGGTTGAAGAACATTTTCAACAACGTGGGTATAGGTAGCACCCATAATGGGCCCCACAAACTTAAAACGAATGATTCCTTGTTGGTCAAACACAAACGTTTCGGGAACCCCATAAACCCCAAAATCGATGGAAATAGCCCCCTTCACATCCCGCACATGTCTGAAGTTGCTTCCGTGGATCCCAAGGTATTCCAGGGCATCTTTTTCTTTGTCCTGATAATTGATACCGAGCATGACAAAATCCGGGTTTCCTCCAAACCGGTCTTGAATAGCCAGAAGATTTTCATGCTCATAGCGACATTCTAAACACCAGGAGGCCCAAAAGTTGACCATGACAACTTTTCCCTGATAATCACTTAAAGAAATCGACGTTTCGGTTCCCACCTCCGGCCCTGAAAAATTTGGGGCTTGGGTCCCAACCAATATGGTTGGAATACTTCGAGGGTCCCCCCACAATCCTTTGTAAAAAAGGGTGATCAGACCAAAAAAACAAACCACCAAAACAATATGCCAAAAACGGATCACGTCGGCTCCCTTCTGGGCCGGAAAATATTCAATAAAACGCCTAAACCCATAATTCCCCCACCTATCCAAACCAAAAGAACCAGTGGGTTAACCAACGCCCTCACAATGACCCCTTCAGGAGATATTTCCGGCATGGTTAAAAAAAGGTGGCCCAGGCGTATGGTATAAATTGCAGATTCCGTAGTGGGAGTCTGGGAGTCCGGATAAATCCGCTTTTGAGGATGCAGGGTGGTAATAAAAGTCTCCCCCCGGTATACATCAAAAGCTCCCTCCTGGGCGGTCCAGTTTGGGCCTTGTACTTCCCGCAGATCCACCATGGTCAGGGTGTACTGCTTTAACTGAAGTTGATCACCTATTTTCATAGGAACCACTTTTTCGGTCTGATAGATAGTGGAGGCGATGATTCCCATAATTAAGACCAAGACGCCAAAGTGGGTCACTAAGCCTGCATACCGGCGCTGATTTTTAGAAAAAGCAGTGGTCAACCCCTTTAGAAAATGAACCTGATTACGCTTTGCCCAAAAGGAAGAGACTTTCCCAAAATCAATAAAAATAGTTGCCGCCACAAAGCTTACCACAGTGACCCCCGCTAATGCGTAGGCATTCCGTACCCCTACTCCCCAACCCACGATTAAACCCACCAAGGCCACAAGGGATGGAATCAAAAAGTTTTTCCGGATATTTTCCCCCGAAGCCTTTCGCCAAGAAATTGAAGGGGCAATCCCCATTAATAAAACCAATCCTAGTGCAATGGGCATAAAAACAGCATTATAGTAAGGAGGCCCCACCGAAACCTTGCTGGCCTGAAGGGTTTCAACCAAAAGCGGGTATAACGTTCCAAGAAAAACCGTAACCATGGCAATGAGAAAAAAAAGGTTATTAAAAAGAAACATCGATTCCCTGGAAACAACCGAATCTAACTCCACCTCGCTTTTTAATTTATGGGAACGCAGAATCAGTGTCCCAAAAGAAAAACCCAAAATCACCGTTAAAAAGGCAAGAATATAAAGACCCCGGCCTGGATCGGTGGCAAAGGTATGTACAGAAGAGAGAACCCCACTACGGACCAGGAAAGTTCCGATTAAGGAAAGAGAGAAGGTCACAATAATTAAAAAGATATTCCAAACTTTAAACATCTTTCGTTTTTCTTGAACCATGACCGAATGAAGAAAGGCCGTTCCCACCAGCCAGGGCATGAAGGATGCGTTCTCAACGGGATCCCAACCCCAATACCCCCCCCACCCCAACTCGTAATAGGCCCAATACCCCCCCATCATAATTCCGGCCGTTAACATAAACCAAGCAAAAAGAGTCCATCGTTGAGTTACCTTTAACCATTCTTCTCCTAAACGCCCTGAAAGAAGAGCCGCCATGGCAAAGGCAAAAGGAATGGAAAATCCAACGTATCCAAGATAAAGAAGTGGCGGATGAACCACCATGGCAGGATCCTGAAGGAGTGGATTTAAATCCTTTCCCTCTAGTGGAACCGGAAAGATTCGATCAAATGGGTTAGAAAGAAATACAATAAGCGAAAGGAACCCAAACATAACCAAAGACTGGATAGATAAAAGATAGGGTATGATCGCGGGTTGGGTTCTCCAGTGAAGCCATGCGGCCACCGTACAAAAAGTTGCCAAAATCCAAACCCAAAGTAATAAAGAGCCTTCATGCCCCCCCCAAAGTGCCGCAACGGTGTAAAACCAAGGAAGCCGGCTGTTGGAGGTGGCCATCACATATTTCACGGAAAAATCTCTTGTTACAAAGGCAAAAACAAGAGAAATCATTCCGATGGACAACAGAAAGAAAATGAGGGTAACCGCTTGTCGCCCGGCCTGGACCCAGGCAGGGTTTTTGGTTTTGAGGCCAATGATGGGTGTTACGATTCCCACCAAAGACAAAACCAGCGCTGTTACAACGGCAAAATTACCAATATCAACAAACATATATTTTTAAAAACCAACTCTCTTTATAAAGGCCAGACCCAAAGGGCAAATAAAACAACCCTTTTTTTTTTGAAAAAAAGCCCAAGGACTAAGGACTATTGAAGCGTTTTAATAAAATCCTTTTTGGGCAATTGAACCCCCGCTTGTTTTAATTCAATGGGCATATAGTCCTCGGAATGTTTGGCCATGATCATATGAGAGCGAAACGTTTTCTCCGTGTCCCAAAACCCTTCCACCACGGCCCCTTGGCCCTCCTTAAACAAATCAGGGGGAATTCCCTCAAAAGCCACCGGAATTTGATTTTCACCATCCGTTAATTCAAAAGTCATTTTGAGTGTATTGGGAACCACCTTTAGGCTGCCCTCCACTACCATTCCTCCGACTCTGACCTTTTTACCGTAATATTCTTTGGAGAGGGCAATCACTTCCGAGGGGGTAAAAAAGTAAACCAGGTTTTCTCCAAAATTCCCTAACGCCAAGTACCCTAATGCTACCCCAACGATCAACATGCTGATAATCAGGCCATATCGCTTATTCTTACTCAAATCACCTCTCCTCCGGTTTGTAGGCTTTGGCTTCTTTGATTTCAATATACAACAACCGGACCTTGCGTTCCATATGAAAGAGAAAAAGAATCATTGGAAAAAATGTAACTATATAAGCGGCTGAAATAAAACCATAATTTGGAACCAACCCTAAACTCTGTGATTTCAATTCCTGATCTGAAGGATTCCAACTTCCAATGACCACCAAGGTTTTTAGTTCCCTTAGACTATCGGAAGGCGGCCCTGAATAGCGAACGGGAAGCTCAACCCCCTCTCCCGAGAGCAAAAAGGTTGTTTCTTTGGGCGAAACATTCCGAAGAAGACTGCCCCCTTGGAGAGTCCCCATCACCCTCACGACCTTCCCGGATTCTTGCTGTAAAGCCTCTTTCGGAGTGATGGTGGTCACCTCATCAATATACCGCTGGACCCCAAAGCCAACAATGACAGCCCCAGCGAAAAAAATGATAAACCATCGCAGATAGAACAGGTTCACGCGCTTTTGATTACTTCCCCCCCTTTATTTAACAAACTTCCCTGTTTGGCCTCTAAAAGTTCTTCCAAATAAATCATTTGAGTCCGGACGCTTATTAAATAAATAAAGAGGAATAAAAAACCCACCGCCATGATCGTTAATGGAAAAAATATTTCCGCAGAAAGACTCAGTCCTCTCATTGAAACCGATGCGGGTTGATGAAGTGTTCTCCACCATTCCACTGAAAAATAGACGATGGGAAGGTCCACAAACCCCACGATGGCAAACACGGCAGCATACCGGGCTTCCTTTTCTTTATCATCCATAAACGCCCTTAACATCAAATAACCCATCAGAATGAGTAACAAAATCGAAAAAGAAATTAACCGGGCATCCCAGGTCCACCAGGTATTCCAGGTGGGTTTGGCCCAAATAGAGCCGGTAATGAGGGCTCCAGCGGTAAAAAGCACACCAATACCCGCAGCTGCCCGACACATATTATCAACCATTGGATCTCGTTTCCAAAGATACCAAAGGCTCCCAAAAAAAAGAGTAGTATAAGCCAATAATGAAGTTTTGGCCAAGGGAACATGAACATACATAATTCGAACCACCTCCCCTTGATAATAATCAGGGGGTGAACTGACCAATGCCAGATAAAGGCCGGTTAACACGCAGAGGGCTCCTGAGACCCCAAACCATCCCTCAAATCGACGAAAAAAACCAATGATCATGTTTCACCCCAAAATAAAACCGCTTTAGTAATCCATTATAAACTCAAAAACCCAAAAAGATACAATTGTAAAAACCACATCAAAAATAACCACCAATTCCATCCAATGCCTATAAAACGAAAAAGGGTCGGTACTGAGAACACCCCTTGTTGCCTCTACCGATCCAATAATTAAAGGAACCGCCAGGGGCAAAAGAAGAACGGGAAGTAAAACCTCCCTTGCCCGGATTTGAACCGTCATGGCGGAGAAAAGGGTTCCAAGAGCGGAAAGCCCAAAAGAACCCAGAACAAATATTATCATGAGAATCGGAATTTTATCAACCACATCCAAATTAAAAAAGATCACAAACAAAGGAAATAAAATGACCTCAACAATTAACATAAAAAAGAAATTGCTCACCAACTTTCCAACGTAGATTGCCGTTCTTGGGATAGGACTCATTTGAAGACATTCCAAACAATCATTTTCGGTCTCCGATAAAAAGGACTTTCCCAAACCGATAATGCCAGTGAAAACAAAGGCCACCCAAATGATCCCACCCATTAGGCTTTTTACCATTTGTTGGTCCATGGAAAAGCTAAAACTAAATATTAAAATAACAATTAGGGCAAAGAAAAACATGGATGAGATCATTTCTCGCCCCCGAATCTCACATATTAAATCCTTCCAGATGACCCATCGGACCACTCTAAAAAAGCTCATGGGCCTCCACCAGCTCCTGAACAGCAATTTCCTTCATTACCCCTTGCTGAAGACAGGCGGCCCGATGGGCTACCTCGGCTGTTTTCGTTCGATTATGGGTAGTCATTAAAATTGCAGTTCCCTGTTCTGTGATGTCCTTCATAAATTGATTCACAAGGCCCATCCCGGATTCATCCAAAGCAGAGTAAGGCTCATCCAACAGGAGAACCTTGGGGTGAACCAAAATGGTTTTGGCCATAGCCAACCGTTTTTTCATCCCCTCTGAAAATGCCCGCACTTTAAATCTGGCAAATGGACCGATATCCACCCGATCCAAAGCCTTTTTTACTTCTTGATCCGTTCGGGAAATCCCCCTGAGAGCCAAAGAAAAATTTATATTTTCAAGGGCATCCAATTCATTATAAAGGTAGGATCCATGCCCTACGAGTAAAAATAAATTTCGAACTTTATCCCGGTCTTTCACCCCATCCAACCCCATCATCTGAAAGGTCCCGGAGGTTGGACGTTGAAGCGTTGATAATATTTTTAAAAGGGTGGTTTTTCCGGCTCCGTTAGGGCCAAACAAAGCAAAACATTCCCCCTCTTCAACCTCAAAAGAAACCTCTCTCAGAACCTGAAAATGGTGGTAACCCTTTGAAATTTGAAACCCCTGAACCGCCTTCAAAAAAAACTCCTTTTTTAATTTCCTGGTTTATAGGGTATGGACCCTTAGCCCATCACCTGGTTCTTTTCTTCCTCTTGAACACTTCATGAACCACTTGGAACGCGGCTAAAATAGTTGGAAATCCGGTCAAACCCATGCCCTGAAGAATGGCCTGGTAGGTTTCAGCCGGGCTGGCACCAGCCTTCCTCGCTCTGGAGACATGGGCAACGAGCCCCCCTTCACGCCCCAAAGCCGCTGATATCCCCACCTTAATGAGTTCCACCGTCTTTTCATCCAAAGGTCCTGTGTCCGTGCAGGTATCCCGAAGATTGGCATAGGCTTTCCAGACCTCTGGAAACTGTTTCCTAAAACGTGTAAGTGTCTGAGGCATCATTTCCCCCTTCTTTAAAACCTTTTTTTTTAAAAAACATCAACCCCCATCCTTCACTGCAAAAAAAGCATCAACCTTTTTTGAAAGGTGAAGCCCGTTTAAAATGCAATCAGCAACTGAAACACCCTTCAGGAAATTTCCTCCAAGAAAAATTCCAGGAAAATCTTCTAAACGTTTTTCAATTTGAATTATTTTTTCAGTGTAACCCAACTGAAATTGTGGAATGGCATAAGGATACCGGATCACCTTCGAAAATTGAGGAGCTTTTTGAACTCCAATCAACTGGTTTAACTCCTTGATCACGATATCGATCAATTGTTCATCGGAAGCTTCCAAAATTTCGGGTTTTCTCGCACCCCCCAGAAAATTAGTGGTGGCAATGCAACCTTCGGGAGCACGGCCCGGGAATAAGGTCGAATTCCAAAGTGACCCCAAAAGGTCAAAGCCTTCCCGGGAGGGAATCAAACAACCAAACCCATCCAACGGATGTTGAATGGCAGTCCGATCAAACCCCAAGAAAACCATGGCTATGGGAGCATAGTGAATACCCTTCAGATGTTCTGAAAGTGAAACGCATAACGGATGGATCAAATGGGAGGTCCAATAAGCGGGGGTAGCCAAAACCACTGCATCCCCATCGCACGCCACCCCTCGATTTTGGGTTACCCCTTTCACCGTTATTTTGGGAGGATTATTTTGATAATCTAACTCCTTGACCTCCCAGCCCGATTGAACCGATTCTCCCAACCAATGAGATAAACCCTGGGTGAGTTCACCCATCCCGCTTTTAAAAGAAAAAAGACCTTTTTGGGTCTCTTTTCTTTTTTTCTTTCCCTTGAACAAAACCCCCTTCAGCAAGCTCCCATAATCCTGCTCCAAATTAAACAATCGAGGGAAAGTACTTCGAACAGACAACCGGCAAGGGTCTCCTGCATATATTCCTGAAACAAACGGATCGATACCATACTCAACCATTTCTCGGCCCAATCGTCTTTCAAAAAAGGATGCGACACTTTCGTCTTTTTCTTCCCCTTTTTTGACGAAGGGTTCTTTCAAAAGCCGGAGTTTTCCGCGCATACTCCAAAGGTCCGTCTTTAAAAAGGCCCCAAAACCCAAAGGAACAGCGATCAACTTTCCATTTTTGACCAGGTACCTTTTTTTGGAAACGGGGTTTCCCGGAATACGGCTTTCATCCAAACCTAAGTCTGAACATAGTGTTTGAACCTCTTCATGCTGATCGAGGGTACTGTTGGGGCCTGCTTCCACCAGGTACCCCTCATGAAAATAACTTTTCACAAACCCACCGGGCACTTTTTCTTTTTCCAAAAGACGAACAGAATGACCCAATTTTCTTAACCCATAAGCGATGGAAAGACCGGAAATCCCCCCTCCCACCACAATAACCGTTTTCTGGGAAACCTTCATAACCAACGGTTCGAGTGACAAGAATCGACCACAATGCCAGATAGCGCTTTTATAAATGCTGGAGAATCGTTAAGGGAAGGCATCCGATGAAACCCATGGATTCCCAGTTGGTGCGCCAAGTCCCGATACAAAATATCCATTTCATAGAGCGTTTCAGAATGGTCGGAGACAAAACTGATCGGAATCATCAGGAGGTTTTTAACCCCATGAGCCGCAAGGTCTTTCAGCATTTCATCCGTGGAAGGACCCGTCCATCTTAAAGGGCCCACGCGGCTTTGATAACACAGGTGGATCGGATAGGACCCGCCCAAAGATTGTCCAATCAACCTCACGTTTTCTTCAATCTGATTTTGATAGGGATCCCCTTTTTGGATTAAACGAAGCGGAACCCCGTGAGCGGAAAAAACAATATGAAGCGGTTGGTTTTCCAACACTGGAATATTTTGAAGGGCATTTTTAATTTGAAGCACCAATGAATCGATGACCAAAGGATGGTCGTACCAATGAGGAATTTTTAAAACCTCCCAATTCTCTCCCCCTTTTTCTTTCCGAACCCTCTCAAACTCTTTAAAACTAGACTCCGTGGTGGCCGTTGAAAATTGAGGATACAAGGGCAGCAAAACAACCCTTTTTAAATTCAACCTGCCCATTTGGTCAATTGCCTCTTCGGTGGTCGGGTGCCAATAACGCATGGCAATTAAAACTTTAAAATTACCCTGGGATTTTAACTCCTTCTCCAACCCTTCCGCTTGCTTTCGGGTCAAAGGGAAAATGGGAGAACCCCCTCCGATTTTTCGATAGTATTCTTTTACCTTTTCTGCCCGTCTTCGGGCAATGGTACGGGCTAAAAAGGACCGAGCAAAACGACCAAAAGGAAAGGGAAGGATATCCGGATCTAAAAAAAGGTTTACAAGAAAGGGTTCAACAGCATCCAGGGAATCAGGGCCCCCGAGGTTAAGCAACACCACACCAATCGGTTGCATATCAGTGTTGGACATGGGATTATGACACCTTAAACCGTGGGAAACACACTAATGAAAACACCGACTTTCTTCATGAACCGCTTCAACCAGAGCAATCGCATTTTCTACCGGAGTATCGGGAAGAATGCCATGACCTAAATTAAAAATATGGCCGTTTCCACGACCAAAACCTTCCAGAATTCTTTTCACTTCCCGCCGGATATTCGCAGGGTTACCGTATAAAAAACAGGGATCAAGGTTTCCCTGAAGACAAACTCGGCTGCCAATTCTTTCTTTGGCCTCCTTTATATCCACTCGCCAATCAATGCTCACCACATCCACCCCAGACCCGGCCATGAGTTCCAAAAGGCCCCCGCCACCATTGACATAAAGGATAATGGGAACGCCTTCGGGGCGAAGGCTCTCAACAATTTGTTGGGTATAGGGAAGGGCAAATTCCCGATAGGTCTCCGGAGAGAGGGTTCCCGCCCAGGTATCAAAAAGTTGTACAGCCTGAACACCGGCTCTAATTTGTAATTGGAGGTATCTCGTAACCGTTTCGGTCAGTTTTTTAAAAAGTGTATGAACAAGGTCTGGCCGGCTAAAAAGCAATTTTTTGATTTTGTAAAAGTTTGAGGACGTCCGACCCTCAACCATATAGGTTGCCAACGTATAAGGGGCTCCGGAAAACCCAAGAAGAGGAAGGCGACCTTCTAAGGTTTTTTGAATCAGGCGGATGGCATCGAAAACAAAAAACAGCTTCTCTTCCACCAAAGGAACGGTTAAAGATTCCACCTGCTCTTCATTTTGTATAGGATTCCCCAAAACAGGACCACTATCGGTGAAACTCAAATCCATCCCCATGGCCTCAACAGGAATTAAAATATCCGAAAAAAGGATAGCAGCATCAATTTTTAAAATCTCCACGGGTAACATGGAGGCTTCCAGGGCCAGCTCGGGGGTTTTGCAAAGGGTCAGGAAATCCACTTTTTTACGCAACTCTCTGTATTCCTTCATATACCGGCCCGCTTGCCGCATAATCCAAACAGGGGTTTGATCCACCCCCTCTCGGCGACAGGCTTTTAAAAACAGTTCATTTTTTAACATTCATTCCCCCCGATGACTCGGTTCATTAAACGTTAAACATCAAATCCTTCCCGAGCAAAAAAGTTTTCAACCGCCTTTTTCCCATTTCTTAAAACCGATTCTCCATCCCCCACCAACACCATTTCAAAATCAAACCTTAAAAAAACACGCAAACCGTCAATGGCCCTTTTCCGATCGGAGAACTTTTCAGCGGGAAGTAAATTCAATTCCCCTTTGGGTTTTCCAATAAGGGCATCGCCCAAGACCAAAACACCCCCACTCCCCGGAAACCATAAAGCGGACTCTCCGGGTGATTTTCCGTGATGAATAGAAATCACCTCAATTCCCCCTGGAAGACGGTCCCCATCTCGAAAGGTTTGGTCCACCTTGATATCTACAAAAGGGGCATCGGCCTCGGGCCCCATGACCGGAGCTTTAAAAAGGGTCCGGGAAAGTTCCGCCTCGCGGACATGGTCTCGATTCGTAATCAAAATTGCATGAAATTTCTTTTTTTGAAGGATTTCCTGCTCTTGGAGTGAAAAGGAAGGCGGATCGATTAAACACCCTTCTCCGTTTTCCATCAAAAGGTGACCATTAAAATCAATGGCTTTTTCTTGTGAAAACCAAGACCATTCCAATATTCCTTTGGAAATTTCTCTCACGAAACTGGCCTTTAAAAATTAAGAATTCGCATTCTAACCAATTTAGAAACAGACTGTCAAACCCCACCGGTTCTAAAACCTTTTGTTTGACCTGGGCTTTTTTCGCATGATATGATTTTTCTGTTTGAAAAACCTCTTTTTTGGGGGAGTCACTCCATGGAAATTGAACAGGCGAGTATTGAGGAAAAAGATACCCGTATTCGGGATCTCATTGAAAAGCTTCTTCTCATGGTTGGGGAAGACCCTTCCCGGAATGGATTATTAAAAACACCTGAACGGGTAGAAAAGGCCCTGAAGGCATTTACAAATGGGTACCATCAGAATGTGGATGAGATATTAAATGATGCCCTTTTTCCGATTGAATACGATGAAATGATTATTGTTAAAGATATCGATTTTTATAGCCTGTGTGAACACCATCTTCTTCCTTTCTTTGGGAAATGCCATGTCGCTTATACACCGAACCAAAAAGTGATCGGGCTGAGTAAACTTCCACGCCTGGTGGAAGTATTTAGTCGGAGATTGCAAGTTCAGGAACGACTCACTTGTCAAATTGCAGAAGTAATTAAAGAGAAAATCCTTCCCTCTGGGGTAGCGGTTGTCATGGAAGCCCAACACCTTTGCATGATGATGCGGGGAGTTGAAAAACAAAACACAAGGGCAGTCACCAGTTCCATGTTAGGAACCTTCAGAACGGATCACAAAGCGCGCCTGGAGTTCTTAGAGCTGATTAAAAGCAATAAATAAATTCCCCCAATATCAAAGAGGTGAGCGACTTTTTTACCACCATCCCTTTATTGACGCCACCCACCGTATCGGTTATATTTTAAACAATCTTTTTTATTTCCCTGAATGAGAAACTAAAACCCAAAATCACGAAGGCCTTCGGGGCTCCAGAGAGTTTTTTTAAACCAAAAATGTCCTAACAGGATGAAGGCAAACCTTTGAGAATCGTTTTAGAAGTTGAAAAATTTAACCCCGAAGCCGACACACATCCCTATTTTAAAGACTACAGAATCAATATTAACCGGGGAATGACGGTTCTGGACGCTCTGATCCGCCTTAAACAAGAGACCGATGGGACCCTGACTTTTCGTTGCTCCTGCCGGAGTGCCATTTGTGGGTCTTGCTCCATGGTGATCAATGGGCAAGAAAAATTGGCATGTAAAACACAAATTAATGAAGAATGGGAGCGGTACAATGCCTTGAAAGTTGGACCGATGAAAAACATGCCCGTACTGAAAGACCTGGCGGTGGATATGCAACCGTTTTGGGAAAAAGTCCGGGACATTACCCCCTGGTTAGAAAATCCCTCCACCTCCAGCACTGCCTATCCGGAAAAGGAACTGGCAATCCTCCCAAAAGAAATGAATCAATTCCACAATGTGGATTCTTGTATTCTGTGCGGGGCGTGTGTTTCCGCTTGTACATCTCTGGAGGTATCCGAAGGCTTTCTAGGCCCGGCCGCTTTGGCAAAGGCTTATCGTTTTATGGCTGATCCTCGCGAAGAGAAAAAGGAAGAGCGACTGGACCATTTAATGAACGACAATGGTATTTGGGACTGTGTCAGGTGCAACTTCTGTGTGGAAGTGTGCCCAAAGGATGTTCAGCCCATGGAGGCCATTATTCGAATGAGACGAATGGCCCTTTCCAAGGGAAAGAGTAATCATTTAGGCGCAAAACATATTACCGTTTTTTCAAACATCGTTCGACATGAGGGAAAATTAAATGAAACCCTCATGCCGCTTAAAATGCTATTCAACAAACCTGTACAATTGATCAAGGTGGTACCTTTGGCATTCAAAATGTTATTTAAGGGAAAATCCCCTTCTCCGTTTAAAAAACCGATCCGTGGCATTTTAAAAATTAAAGAAATTTTTAAAATGCGAGAGGAAAGACAGTGAAATTTGCTTATTATACCGGGTGTGCGGCAAAGGGAGCCTGCCCCGAACTCTACCAGGCTACGGCCGAAGTCGCTGAATGCTTAGGAATCGAACTAATCGAATTAACCGATGCAGCCTGCTGCGGTGCAGGGGTGATTAGTGAAGCAGACCCAGAGCTGGCCCAAACCATTAACGCCCGCACGTTTGCCCAGGCGGAACGACTAGGCCTGAACCTTTTAACGATTTGCAGTACGTGCCAAGGGGTCATGGCAAAAGCAAACAAGGAGCTTTGCCAAGATAAAGCTTTGATGACCCGGGTCAATTCTCGTTTAGGAAAAGAGGAAGGCTCCTACCAGGGGGATGTAAAAGTCAAACACCTTCTATGGGCTTTGATTGAGGAATTCGGCTTAGACAATTTGAAAAAGAAGGTAAAGACTCCTCTCACCCATATTCGAATCGCCCCCTTTTATGGTTGTTATTTACTTCGGCCATCTGGCACCCTGGGATATGATGACCCCACCAACCCGGTTTCTTTAGAGAAACTGATTATTGCGTTGGGGGGTGAACCCATTGAATATGATGGACGAACCCGTTGCTGTGGATTCCCTGTCATTCTTGAGCGGGAGGAAATCGCCACGGCCATGGCAGGAAAAAATCTTAAAGAAGCTAAAGAAAAAGGCGCACAATTATTGGTGACACCCTGCCCTTTGTGCCATATGAGCCTTGATATCTACCAGGACCGCGCTTCAAAATGCGTACAAACCCCCCTGGGGATTCCCATCCTACACCTTCCTCAACTTATTGGGTTAGCCCTGGGTATCCCTCCAAAAAAGCTGGGGCTCTCCCGGCACATGGTTCCTACCGATTCCGTTGTTGAACTAATCTATGTAAAATAATGGCGAGAAATAAAAAGGAAGGTTATTTTCCGCTTTTTCTTTTTAAAACCCGATCAATGGCCCGGTTGATATGGTTGGAGGTTAATCCATACCGTTCAAAGAGCTCATGAGGTTTTCCTGATTCCGCATAGGTTTCGTGAACGCCGATAAACTCCATGGGCACGGGATGGTTTCGAACCACGACTTCAGCCACTCGGCTTCCCAACCCACCCACCGTCAGGTGCTCTTCGGCGGTGACAATGGCCCCGGTCTCCCTGGCAGCGGCAATAATGGCCTCCTCATCAATGGGCTTCACCGTATGGACATCAATGACACGAATATGAATCCCCTTGGCCTCATAGATTTGGGCAACCTCCAAGGCCTCCCACACTAGCAATCCCGTACCGATGACGGTCACATCCCGTCCCTCCCGAAGAACCTTTGCTTGACCAATTATAAAGGATTCTCCACTGGAATAGATTAAAGGGGAACTGGACCGGCTGGTTCGAATATAAACCGGTCCATCATAGGTGGCCGCTTGATGGACCAACGCCTTTGCGGCCACTTCATCTGCCGGAACCAGTACCACGAATTTTGGAAGAGAACATATCAAGGAGATATCTTCTATGGCCATTTGAGAGGCACCATCCGGTCCCAAGCTAATTCCGCTATGAGATCCGCAAAGTTTAACATTTAAACAGGGGTTGGCAATCGACATTCGAAGCTGTTCAAAACTTTTATTCACCAAAAAAGCTGCAAAACTGGATGCAAAGGGGATCTTTCCGCAACTGGCCAACCCCGCAGCGGCAGAAACCATATTCGCCTCGGCAATTCCAAAATTAAAAAACCGTTTTGGAAACTCTTTTGCAAATGCCTTACTCTTGGTCGAACCTGAGACGTCCCCATCCAAAACTACAATGTTGGGGTTGTTCCTTCCAACCTCAACAAGGGCTTGACCATAAGCGTCACGGGTCGCAGCCCCCATTTTTTTTTCAACGCGAGAAGTCTTCATACCTGGGTTAACTCCAAAAGGGCCTTTTCCATCTGCTCTGGATTGAGAGGAACCCCATGGAAGCTCGTATTATTTTCAAGAAGAGAAACCCCCTTCCCTTTCACCGTTCTTGCAATTAAAATGGTGGGTTTTCCTTTTTTTCTTTTAGCCTCCCCTAAGGCATTCAAGACCTGTTGAATATCATGTCCGTCAATATCAAGAACATTCCATCCAAAGGCCTCCCATTTATCCACCAGGGGTTCCGTATTCATCACATCCTTGGACCAACCATCCTGTTGTTGCCCATTTCGATCCAGGATCCCGGTCAAATTATCTAACTGGTAATGAGAAGCAAACATGGCAGCCTCCCAAATTTGGCCCTCATCCATTTCCCCATCACCCATAACCACATAGGTATGGAAATCTTTCCCATCCAAACGGGCGGCTAGAGCCATTCCAATGCCGATGGAAAGACCTTGCCCCAATGAACCCGATGAAGCCTCAATTCCGGGCAAGCGTTGTCTCTCAGGATGCCCTTGGAGAGGGCTTTTAAATTGGCGAAGGGTCATTAATTGTTCCAGCGGGAAATACCCCGAACGCGCCATGGCAGAGTAAAGGGCTGGCGCCCCATGCCCTTTACTTAAAACGAAACGGTCCCGATCATCCCACAGGGGATTTTTGGGGTCGTGCCGCATCGTGTTAAAATATAGTGCCGTTAAAATTTCTACGACAGAGAGTGAAGTGCTGGGATGACCGGATCCAGCGGCAGTCGTCATTTTCACAATATCTTGCCTTAAGGTGAGTGCTATCTTTTTGAGTTCTCCAATCTCTGAAACTTGCATGGAAAAATCACCGTGAATTAAAAATTATTGTTTAAGGGGTGAACCTTCTATAAAAAAACGGTGAAAGAATAACAAAGAATCCCAACCCAGTCAATGAGAAAGCGAATAGTTGAAAATAAATCTTTTTTTTATAATTCATCAAATCAAAAAGGTTTTATCCACAAAAATAAATTCATTTCTTAATAAGAACAGAAAAACTCAAAAGTTTAACGGTTTAATAGGGAATTAAAAGGAGGGGAAATTTAAGCCATCCCACCCTTAGAACAAAGACTACAATTCATTCAAAGAGTTATAGCATTTTTGTTGGAAGGAACCCCTTGCCCTCATCTAGAATTATATGTTATAAATGAACGATATACAGGCCACCAGGGGTGAAGGAGAATTTCATTATGGCAAATTTAAAGATTGCAAAATTGGGCAACCCCATTCTTCGTAGGAAAGCGGACCCGGTCTCTCGAGAAGAACTGGAAAAGCCAGAAACACAAAAATTGATTGATGACATGATTGAAACCATGAAAATTGAGGATGGCGTGGGTCTGGCGGCCCCTCAGGTTTTCTGCTCCAAACAAATTGTAGTACTTGGTTTTGAGGAAAATAACCGCTATCCTGATGCGGATGTCATTCCGTTTATGGTCCTAGTTAATCCTGAATTTACCTATCTGTCGGAAGAAAAGGTAGAAGGATGGGAAGGCTGCCTAAGCCTGGATAACCTGCGGGGGATGGTCCCACGTTCTCAACACATCAAACTCAAGGCCCTAGACCGGATTGGAAAAGAGGTTCAATTGGAAGCCCATGATTTTCTAGCCCGGGTTCTTCAACATGAAATTGACCACCTTCATGCGACGGTTTTCATTGATCGAATGAGGGATTTTTCTACCTTAACACATCTTAATGAATTTGAGACCTTCTGGGTGAAGGAAGCCATTCCGGTTGCCTGAATGCTTCCGGTCTAGTTGTGTCAATCATTTAAATTTTCCCAAAAAATTAAAAAAATAATCGGGTCCCCAGTTTCAAAAAGGTGTGACCAAACGAAAGCGGTTCAAACCCTACAAAAGATAATGATTAGGATACCCTGTTGAAATCTCTTATCCGAGTCACACAATACCTCAAACCGTATAAGACATTGGCAGCTTTGATCCTCCTCTTTGCTGTGGGGGTTACCCTGGCGGACCTCCTTCCCCCGTGGCTTATAAAAATAACCATTGATGATGTCATCCAAGGGAAGAATCAATCACTTCTTCCGTGGATTTTGATGGCTCTCCTAGGAACGTTTTTAATTAAAAACCTATGTGCCATGATCCGGATCCGGCTCAATAATACACTGGAACAAAAAGTTATTTTTGATTTAAGGGACCATGTTTATCGGTGTCTACAAGGTCTTTCCCTTCGTTATTTTGAAAATCGGTCCACAGGAGAAATCATGTCTCGCGTCATCAACGATGTCAATAATGTGGAACGGGTTTTTATAGATGGCATTGAAAACTTGGTGATGGCCCTTCTCACACTGTGCGGGATTACCATCGCCCTATTTTTCATGAGCTGGAAATTGGCTTTAATTGCTTTAATGCCCATTCCCATTCTTGTTGTCTCAGCTTTCTTTTTTACAAAACGAATACACAAGCTCTACCAAATCATCCGGGAAAAATCCGCTCAACTCAATGCCCTCCTACAGGATAGCCTTTCTGGAATCCGTGAAACCATGAGTTTCCACCGAGGCCCTTATGAAATTCAGCGGTTCAATACTAAAAACCAATCCTATTGTCAGAGTAATTTAGAGGTGGCCAAATGGTGGTCCCTTTACTCCCCCGGAATGATTCTTTTAGGATCTTTAGGGACATTACTGGTTCTGTGGGTGGGGACCCACCAGGTCCTTGCTCAGGAATTAACAGTGGGGGGGTTGGTGGCTTTCCTTACCTATCTAACTCTTTTTTATACCCCAATAAACCAAATCCATACCATCAATCATATGCTACAACACGCGTTAGCAGCGGGAGAAAGAGTTTTTGAAATCATCGATTCACAACCGGAAATTAATGACCCACCCAACGCTATTTCTCCAAAAATGAAGGCCCAAGGACACATTCAATTCACCAGGGTTTCATTTCAATATCGCATAGATACCCCCACTATACAAAACATTGATTTTGAAGCTCAACCGGGGGAAAAACTCGCTTTTGTGGGGCCCAGTGGAGGAGGCAAAAGCACATTGATAAAATTGCTGATGCGTTTTTATGATATTGATCGCGGGCGGATCGCCATTGACGGGATGGATATTCGTCAATTCCGGTTAGGGTACCTCAGAGATCAAATGGCCCTGGTTTCCCAGGAACCCTTCCTTTTTAACGGAACCGTACTCGAAAATATCCTGTATGGTCATCTTTCTGCATCTGAAAAAGAGGTGCGTGAAGCGGCGGAAGCGGCACACGCCCACGATTTTATCCAAGAACTTCCGGAGGGCTATTCCACATGGATTGGTGAAAGAGGGGTAAAACTTTCAGTCGGCCAAAAACAACGGATTGCCATTGCCCGAGCGTTGCTTAAAGATCCACCCATTATCATTTTTGACGAAGCCACCTCAAATATTGACACTGAAACCGAGTCCAAAATTCAAGACGCCCTTTTTGCGCTGACCCAGAATCGGACCACCCTGATTATTGCACATCGATTGTCTACCCTAAAATATGTGGATAAAATTTTGGTGATCGATCAGGGAAAATTGGTTGAACAAGGAAATCACGAACAATTATTACTGGGAAACGGCCTTTATTCTCTCCTGTATGAAGCCCAATTCCAAATCTAAACCATGGCCCATTTAGACCATAAAGATAAAGCTCCCAAACAAATCAGTTGCGCTGTCATGACTGTCAGTGATACCCGGAACACGGAAACGGACGCCAGCGGGGCTTTAATTAAAAAATTGCTCAAGGAAAATGGGCACAAAGTCACCCAATATGCCATCGTTAAAGATCACCCCGTTTCAATCAAAGAAACCATTATCAAAATCCTGAAAGACCCCGAAACAGAAGGGGTTATTATCACAGGGGGAACGGGCATTTCCAAAAAAGATTCAACCTTTGAGGTGGTTCAGGAAATTTTAGAAAAAGAATTGGACGGTTTTGGGGAGCTTTTTCGTTTTCTAAGTTTTCAATCCATAGGATCCCCCGCCATGCTCAGCCGCGCCACAGCCGGGGTGTTCCAAGGGAAATTGATTTTCTCGCTTCCGGGATCGGAGAATGCGGTTCAATTAGCCATGGCTAGGTTGGTTCTTCCCGAGTTGCCCCATATGGTTTATTTGATCCGTTAGAGAGTCCATCCTAGAAAAAATGGGCCTTGGGCCGAAAATTTCTTGACATTTTTGAAAACAGGAATAAAATCAGGTGGATCGAGTCTACCTTTCAACCTCATCCCAGGAGTATGGAATGGTTCAAGACGATTTAGAGTGCCTGGAGGGAAGGGTTAAGAAAATTATTGAGGTCGTCAAACAATTAAAAGAGGAACGGGCTCAACTGCTGGGCCAGGTCAGAGAGTTGGATCATAAACTTTCTCGGCGTGAAAAAGAATTCCTAGAACTGGATGACGAAAGAAGAAAAGTCCGTTCAAAAGTGGAAAGATTGTTGGGAGAATTAAGCTTGATCAAATGAGGGATGCCATGAACGTTGGAAAAGAAAAAACCAATGGACAAATGGAAGTAAAAATCTATGGCCAGACCTATGCGATCAAGGGGGAGGCCGATGATCAGTATATGTCAGTCCTTGCGGACTTTGTAGATGAGAAGATGAAAATGGTCGCGGCCAACACCAAAGTTCCCACACCGTCCAAACTGGCCATTCTCGCCGCTATTAACATATCGCATGAACTCTTTCAAATGAAGGCGGAACAGCAGATGCGAGACATTAACCTCTGCAAGAAAACCAGGTCCATTATCGATAGTCTTGAAGAACAATTTGAGGACTTAAAATTAGAATAAATCCCTTGGAACCGTTATTCAAGAGAAATGGTTTAAGGACGGTCTCCTTCTTTTTTCCCAACGTGTAGATTAATTTTTTTTTCCACCCCCTCCCGCAACACTTTGATCTGAATTTCCTTCTGGGCCGGCGTATCCGCTACCAGGGGTGGCAGTTCATTCGCCTTGAAAATGGTTTTACCATCGAATTCCAGTATAATATCTCCGATTTGAATTCCCCCTCGGTCGGCTGGCCCCTCCTCCATGACATCCGTCACAAGGGCTCCCTTAGGGTCCCTGGCCCCCATGGACCGAAAATGATCCACCTCGACCTCATGGACGACAATTCCCAACCAACCCCTGGTGACCTTCCCGTTGGTTTGTAAATGAGAAAGGATTTTTGTCACCATGGTAATGGGGATGGCAAACCCGATTCCGTAACCGGAGGTATTAATGGCTGTGTTGATGCCAATGACTTCCCCCTGTTTATTAAAAAGGGGACCCCCACTATTTCCCGGATTTATGGAGGCGTCCGTTTGGATAAAATTATCATATGGGCCCGATCCCAAAACCCGGCCTTTTGCGCTCACAATCCCAACAGTCACCGTTTGGGCTAACCCAAAGGGATTGCCAATGGCGACGACCCATTCCCCTACCTCCAATTTATCGGAATCCCCCATACGTGCAGATGAAAGATCCATCCCATAATCAATTTTGATCAGGGCCACATCCGTGGTTTTATCCAGGCCCACCACACGGGCCTCGACCTCCTCCTCATTAAAAAGCCGGACCCAAATCTGATCGGCCCCTTCAATTACATGATAATTGGTTAAAATGAACCCTGATGGATCAATGATAAACCCGGAGCCCAGGCTTTGTTTTTCCTGTGGTAGAGGAATATTTTCTTTGAGATCTTGGAAAGGGGACTCCTGAAAGAAATCCCCATCGAGGGTCTCTCTGAGGGTATTAATATTGACCACGGAAGGACTTTCCTTTTTGACCAGCCCGACAAAGGAAAAAGAGGCAGGATCCGGTGATTTAATATTGGGAAATTTGGTGCTACACCCCGAAAAGAGAACCAGGAGCATCACCATAGCTGGAAACCAAATCGAGGTCATGGAAAAATTACGATGGATTGAAAAAAGTGAATTGGATTAAAGGGTTAAATCCCATCCAATGCCGTTTTTTTGTAAAAAAGCGGTAAAAAGAGCGAAGGAGTTGGTAAAAATCATTAACCCAATGACAATCAGAAAAACACCGCTTACAGCTGAAATGGTTCCCATATATTTGTTCAGTTGTTTGAAATAGTTGAGGAAGGAATGAATGCCGAAAGCAATGGCCAAAAGTGGAATACCCAAACCCAAAGAATAAGCCGCCAACAGTTGAACGCCAGTGCTGACTGATTCCGCATCACTCGCCATAAAGAGAATGGTCCCTAAAATCGGACCCACACAGGGGGTCCATCCAGCCGCAAAGGCGACCCCCACTAGAAGAGACCCAAAATACCCTGCAGGTTTTTCTTGAAAATGAAAGCGTTTTTCTTGCATTAAGAAACGAAACTTTAAAAAACCAATGGTATAAAGACCAAATAAAATGACAATGGCCCCCCCAACCTTTCTTAAAACGTCCTGATAGGTCAGGAACAGTTGGCCCACCACCGTGGCGGAGGCCCCAAAAAAAATAAAGACCATCGAAAATCCTAAAATAAACATGGTAGCGTTTTTCAAGGCTAACCACTTATGGTGATCCCTCTCTTCTCTTGAAACCAATTCTTCGATGGAAATCCCCGTTATATAGGAAATATAGGAAGGAACCAGGGGAAGGACGCATGGAGAAACAAAGGACAAAAACCCCGCCCAAAAGGCAACGAGATAAGATATGGATGGTGAATAATCCATTTTAACCCGATTGGATCAATTTGCGAATGATTTCTTTAGAGGCCTCATCATTCCATACCTTCGCCCCAAAATATCGATGAGTAATAACCCCTTCCTGATCAATAATATAAGTCGCGGGAATGGAACGGACCTGGTATAAATTACTCACCTCAAAATCATTATCAATCAGGGCCGGGAAGGTCAGTTGGTAGGACCTCATAAAAGGTTTGACCACCGCCGCTCCCTCAAAATCACTGGAGACACTCAGAATTTCAAATTCCTCCCGGCTAAACTGCCGGTAAAGGGTTTCCATGGAGGGCATCTCCACACGACAGGGTGTACACCAGGTGGCCCAAAAATTGACCAAAAGAACCCTTCCCCTATTGTCGGATAATGAGACTGATTTCCCATCCACATCCAACAAGGTAAAATCTGGAGCCGGGTACCCAATGGTGGCTTTGGCCACACTTGTTTGCACGCCTTCCCCATTTTCTTGGGCTTCATCAACCTGGCTGCACCCTAATAAAACAAGGATGGCAAAAGAACCAATGAGGAGACCCGTAGAGGGAAAAGCCGTTTTTAGATTCACCACAAACCGAAGAGGTTGAAACATTTCTCAAACATGTTCAGAGGGCCTTATATAGTAACTGGATTTCTCTTTAAAATTAAAAAGTTACGGCTTATTTTTTTAGAAATTAAGAGTACAGTCAAATATATCTCACCCGTCCCCACACTGTCAAGAAAACCAGTCCAGGGAGAAAAAGGCAAAATCCACTACCTGGAGGAACTCCTCGGAGCACGCGCTGTAGACTTCCAACCCGAAGCCATTTTTTTTCTAAAAGAATAACTTCCCCTTTTCCATTTGACCTAAAAATCAGCCTTTGAAAATTTGAATAAAATAAAAAGCCTCCCGTCTAATAGGGTTGGAAATCTTATCACGTTCCCAAAAAAAAATTAACATTCAGATAAGGAGGTTCTCGATGAAGCACCTTTTATCAAGCGGTTTGATAGTCGCCCTAACCCTTACCTTCGGGTTGAGTATTTCCACTGCAGAAGAATTTGACCTTTCCAAAACAAGAGTGCCAGTCGATCAACTGGTAGCGGCAAAAGCATTAAAAAACCCTTTCCAACCCACACCAGAAAATATTGCAAAGGGAAAGGAAATTTATCTTGGAAAAGGAACCTGTTTTACATGCCACGGAAATGAAGGAAAAGGAGATGGCCCCGCAGGGGCTGCTTTAAGTCCCTCCCCGCGAAATTTTACCAACCCTGAATTTCACACCATTCGGACCGAGGGAGAAATGTTTTGGGTGGTCAAAAATGGAAGCCCGGGTACCGGAATGATTTCCTACACCCCTGCCATTATTTCAGAGGATGAGGCATGGCTGGCCATCCTTTTTGAAGGAAGCCTCGGCGTTTCAAAATAAAACCTTAAAGAGGTCTCTTTGAGAATTTTAAAATAAAAGATCTTTGCCTTCTTTCCAGGCAAGTGAAAAAGAAAAAAGACCTTTTAAAAAGAGGTGAAAGCGACTTCCGGAGTTTGGATTCCCAACATCACAAAAACCATGGGTAAAGGGTTTACGGGGAATGATTTTTCGAAAAACCCCGGGGGCCGCTTCCCATTCCATTCAGTTTTGGTTGGGGTTTGAGAAGGGGTTTTTTTACAGGGAACGAAAGCCCGGGAAGAGTCAATTTTGGGTTGACAGGCATCCCACAGATCCGCTATCGTTTATTGCACTTCGTTGATAAACCATAGAATTTGGAAGAGGAAAGAGAAAGATGCCGAAACCTAAATATCATGTGATCGTTTGCACTAACTCCCGTCCTTCAGGTCATCCTCGCGGGTCCTGTGGAGAAAAAGGAGGTTCTGATGTCATGATGCAGTTTTACGAGGAAATGCAGAACCTTGAACTTTTTGATCAGGTTCTTATTACCGGATCAACCTGTACCGGCCCCTGTCAGCTAGGCCCCATAGTCATCGTCTATCCCGATGGGACTTGGTATCAAAAAGTAACCCAAGCTGATGTTAAAGAAATTATGGAAGAACACATTGGAAAAGGAAAACCGGTTGACCGGTTAAAAGTTCCTGACAATCTTTGGGGTTAGTGTCCTCTTCACTCCCATCTTTGGCACCCGATCAACCCATTTCTATCTGCGTAACATACTGTTTTTAAAATAGAACCCGTTTTTCTCCCCCACAATTGATTTTCCCCCAAATTCAAATTTCCTAACCATCTAAAGAAATAGACAATTTGAGAAAATTTGATACTTTTAAGTAAAAGAAAGAGCAACTAAAAACCATAGAGAATTCCTATGAGTATTCATCCCTCAAAAAACCCCACCCACTTTGTGAACCAAAGCCAAAAACCCAAAATTCCCCCTTACCATTCTGAAATACCCAGGATAAAAGAAATATTGCTGGAAAATCAGGCCCTCGCTCTATTGATGGTCGATGCAAGCCATCTGAATCGAATCGAAAAAGCGTTCGGAAAGAAAATTTATCAAGATATTATTGATCTTTTGAATCAAAAACTAATCGATTTACAGGGCAATGGTATCCGAAAAGATGACATTTTGACAGTCAACCACCCTGGTGGCGATCAATTCTTCATTTTTCTATCTAAAAAAAGGAATGAAAAGAAATTTTTTTCAACGGATTTAGAAGGATTAAGTGAGCGGGTAACGAAGGACCTCAACGAAAAGATTTTTAAAGATGTCTTCCAGTATTTAAAAGGACGACCCAATATCACGGTGGGTCACGCGATTGTCATCTATAACCCTTTGATTCAAGAAGAGCGGTTAATCGAACGGCTCATTGAAGATTCAAAAACAATGGCCAAATTTCAAAAATTTAAGGGGGAAATCCGAAACAAAGAGAAACTCCAGGAACTCATCATTAAAGAAGAAATCAAAATTGTTTTTCAACCGATTGTCGAATTAAATACCAACAAGGTCATGGGATACGAGGCATTAAGCCGAGGTCCTGAAGGAACAGAATATGAAAATCCCTATTTTCTATTCGATATCGCGAGGGAGGTTGGGCTTATTTTTGAACTCGATCGCATCTGCCGAAGAAAGGGGCTCATTCATGCGGCTCGACTGGATCAAAAGGCCAAGGTATTTATCAATTGTTTGCCGACAACCATTCATGACCCTGAATTTAAAGGGGCCTATTTGCGGGATTTCCTGGAAGACATCAAAAGGATACCCAACAACGTGGTCATGGAAATTTCCGAACGGGAAGCCATCAATAATTATCCCGTCTTCCGTGAAGCCATGGCCTATTATTCAGACCTTGGTTTTTCAATTGCGGTGGATGATACGGGGGCAGGGTATTCCAGTTTGGAGGCCATTGTAGAACTTCAACCTGACTTTTTGAAATTGGATATCTCAATGGTCCGTGGAATTGACCGTAACCTCCTAAAGCAGGAAATGACCAAAGCAATGATCTCTTTCGCGGGAAGCATGAACGCCATAATTATAGCCGAAGGAATTGAAACCAAAGAAGAGTTAGAAACTGTAAAAAAACTGGGGATTCCCCTGGGGCAGGGGTTTTTATTGGGCAGACCCAGTAGCCCCCCAGAGTGAAAGAAAGACCATTTCATTGACCTTTTTTTAAAATTTTCCAAAAGAGAAAAATCCTAAGGGTGTGAAACATCACTCCAAATTTGATGAGAGATAAAAATTAATTTGAATTTTGATTTAACAGGAAAGCCGTTTTTTTTAGGGGTTGTTTTTTGGAGTCCTTCGGAATAATGGGACCGATTCAAAAATTGGAAGGAATTCTAAATTTAAATTTCCAAGGATTCCCCAACACATTTTTCCTCGTTTTTATCTTGATTTTTTTCATTACTTTATTCATTGGGTTTTGGGCGGGATCCCGAAAAGGAAAAATCATATTAAATGAAAAAGAACGGGTAGATTCACGTCTGAGTGAAGAAAAAAATGCCCGCCGGTCCTTACAGGGGCAAATTGAACAACTCAGCGAGCAAAATAGACGTTATCTTCAACTCTTCATTACGCTTCCAGAAGCCGTAAAACGCCTCTCTTCCAATCTTACCGTGGGGGAGGTCACTTCCTCAATCGTCCGTTTGGCCCATGACCTCATTAACGCGGGGCAAATTTGCCTTTTTCTCTACAACCCTGATGAAAAACGCCTAACGCTCTCCTTGGCCTATGGGTTAAAAAAAGGGAAATTTAGCCATCTCTCTTTTGCCTTGGGGGAGGGACGAATAGGGGTAACCGGAGAGGTCAATATAGTATTGACCGAACAAGACTTTAAATTTAATCCTCAATTCATGGGAAAAATCGGTTCAAAGATTGAACCCCTAGCCATTGACCTTTGTGCGCCTATTCGATTCAAAGACCAGCTTCACGGGGTTTTAAGCGTTGGAAGAATTAAACAACCCGACCAAAACCACCGCACCTTTTTGGCCACCGTAGCCGATTTGGCGGCCATATCTCTTGAAAATGCCCAGCGCCTCGATAATGCGCAACTCACTGCCCGTATCGACCCCTTAACCAAATTATATAACCGGAGGTATTTTCAGGAACGGGTCATGGATGAATCCTTGAAATGTATCAATTACAATTTTGAATGCTCCATATTCTTATTCGACATCGATCATTTTAAAAAATACAATGACCAAAATGGTCACCAGGCAGGGGATGAATTGCTTAAAAAAATGGCATCATTGATTCAGGTGAATACACGCGGGACATCGATTGTTGCCCGATACGGTGGAGAAGAATTTATTGTTTTGCTCCCCAACACCCATAAGGATCAAGCTTTGAGTTATGCAGAAAATATTCGAAGAATCGTTTCAACCGAAGATTTTCTATATAAAGAAAAACAGCCCTTGGGATGCATTTCCATCAGTGGGGGTGTTGCTTCATTCCCTTCAGACGCCAGATCCATGGACGAGATCATCCATATGGCAGATAAAGCCCTGTATGAAGCAAAGGATTCAGGAAGGAATAGGGTTATTCCTTTCACCCCAAAGGGATAAAACCTCCGTCTTTTCCTCGCCCATTTCTTTCATTTCTTTCCTTTACTTAGTTTCTTGAATACCCTATAATATCTTTCTCTCCTTGGAAGGATTATTTCATCATTTTTTTTTATTGGGTTTTCGATGCCAGGTCTATACATCGGGTCAACGGTCCCATATTCTGGAAAAACAATTTTATGTTTAGGTTTAGGCAACCACTTCCGCGAAGAGGGCGTCCGGATTGGATATTTTAAACCGGTGGGTCGAACCCCCACTTTGGTAAAAGGCATTCTTACGGATGGAGATGCCCTTTATTTAAAGGAAGCTTTAGGTCTGGAGGAACCCCTGGACTCTATTTGCCCTGTGGTCCTCACCCCGGATTTGATTTCTCAAGGTTTAAAGGGAAAAGAGCTGGGTTTATTGAAAAAAATTCAGGAAGCTTATACACGGGTAGGAGAAGAGAAAGATTTAGTACTCGTGGGCGGGAATGGGCGTTTTCACTTCGGGGCCTTTCTGGGAATATCTGGAATTCAAATCATTCAGCAGTTGGACTTAAAAGTCATTTTGGTCAATCCCTATAAGGAGGAGGAAACCTTTGATGACATCCTCTCGATGAAGGAAATTCTTAAAGATCGATTAGTGGGTGTGGTTTTAAATCGTGTCTCCTCCCACAGGATCGAGGAGGTACTGGAAACCGCCACCACCTTTTTAAAAAGGCATCAAATTCATCTTTTAGGAATTTGTCCTTTTGATCGGCTCCTCAGTTCAATGACCATTAAACAACTTCATGAAATCCTAGGAGGCTCGGTGCTTTGTTGTGAAGAAAAGATGGAAGATACCATCGAAACCTTTACTATCGGGGCAATGAGTGTAGAAAATGCTTTAAATTACTTTCGAAAAATTCATCATAAAGCAGTCATTACAGGTGGATCCAGGGCAGACATTCAACTGGCCGCTCTGGACACGTCCACACGTTGCTTGGTTTTAACCGGAGACCAAATGCCTCCCGATATGATTTTAGACAAGGCCCGAAGCGTTGGGGTTCCAATTCTGTTAGTCAAGGAAGATACATTAACCGTTGTTGAGAAATTTGAAAATATGTTGGGAAAAGTTCGGATTCGGACAACCAGTAAGGTGGAACGGGCAAAAAGGCTCGTTCGGGAAAGAGTGGATTTTGCTCATCTAAAAACCGAACTGGGAATCCGTTCCTAGGACGGAGTCCATGATCCATAGGAAAAACCACCCCAAACACTTTTATACCCTTGGATAATGGAAAAAGGGAACAGAACAATCCTTGACAAGGGAATTCAAGGCCCTTTAGTATAATCCGAGTGAAATCTACTAGGTAAGGATGACAAATGACACAAGGTGTTTTACCAAGACGGGATCTAAATACGGAATACACCCATCTTCCCCCGGAAGAAATGGCCCAGCGCCTTTCACAGGCCAAACACCGCTTGGGAAATCAAGTTCTTATTTTGGGACATCATTACCAACGCGATGAGGTTATTCGATACTCAGATGTGAGAGGGGATTCATTAAAACTTGCTCGCATCGGGGCAGAGCAAAAAGAAACAGAGTATATTGTTTTCTGCGGGGTTCATTTTATGGCTGAAACTGCAGATATCTTAAGTCAATCTCATCAAAAGGTGATTCTTCCCGACCTTTCCGCAGGCTGTTCCATGGCAGATATGGCCGATGTGATGAGAGTTCAGGTGGCATGGGAGGACCTATCGGATCTATTAGGCCCCTCCCCAGTTACGCCAATCACCTATATTAATTCTTCAGCGGACTTAAAAGCGTTTTGTGGCCAAGAAGGGGGGATTGTCTGTACTTCGTCGAATTCGGAAAAAGTGTTGCAATGGGGTTTAAACCAAAGAGGGAAGGTTCTATTTTTTCCGGATCAACACTTAGGCCGAAATACAGCCAAAAAAATTGGTTTTAAAGATGAGGAAATCATACTTTGGAATCCGGATGAGGATCTGGGAGGAAACTCAGAGGATGCTATTTTAAAGGCAAAGATTATTCTTTGGTACGGATTCTGCAGCGTTCATCAGGTCTTTCTTCCCCAACATGTCCTTCAATTCCGTGAGAAATATCCCAACATCAAAATCATTTCCCATCCCGAATGCCGCCAGGAGGTAGTTGACCTATCGGACCTGTCCGGTTCCACCGAAGTAATCATCCAAACCGTTCAAAAAGCCCCATCCGGTTCAAAATGGGCCATTGGAACAGAGCTTAACCTGGTCAACCGTTTGAAAGAAGAATGCCCTGACAAGGAAATTTTCTTCCTTTCTCCAACGGTGTGCATGTGTTCCACCATGTACCGCATTGACCCTCCTCACCTTTTGTGGGCGTTGGAGAATTTATTGGAAGGTCAAGTGGTGAACCAAATTCGGGTTCCTGAACCCACCAAAAGTTTTGCAAAAAAAGCCCTAGACCGGATGCTCCTCAACTCTTAATCCCTTAATGGGTATGTCCATGGCCCTTTCCTTCCTGGAAATGACTGTTTGGGGACATAAAGACAATTAAAACCAACCTACTTTTTCCCTCGTTTCGGACTCCGTGCTCAATTCCGGAAGGGGCTAATGTGACCATGTTTTGAGAAAGGTTTTTTACCTCACCTCCGATTCGGAATGTTCCTTCTCCTTCAAGAACGCAATAGACTTTATCTTCCCCATCATGGACATGTGGCTTTTGTTCCTGGCCAGGTTCAAAACAATAAAGATCGCAAAAAAACCGGGGAGTGCTAAAAAGCCCAACCTTTTTCATTTTTTCTTTTGAAAAAGCCATCATTTCAATGATATTCCGAATTTCCATGTTTTCTCCTTTTATAAAAAAAAATTATCACCTCAATTGAAAAAGACCGGTATCTCATCCAACTAATTTGGTGCTAATATACTTCCTGACATTTTTTTTACGCTTTATTTTTTTAAGTTTTTTCCCAGCGTTTTTTCAACACTCTCCATTTTGGAAATGAGACGCCCCTTCGCTCCTTTACGATAATCCACCTTGATCACGGTAGAAATCCGGTCACAGTCTTGACTCATCCGTTCAAAACACGCTTGAACCACCGCAAACACCTCCTCCCATTCCCCTTCAATGACTGTACCCATGGGATTTAACCGGTAATCCAAACCGCTTTGATCTATGATTTCCAACGACCGAGAAACATAGGAACTGACACTTTCCCCCTTTGTTAACGGGGACATACTAAACTCTAAAAGTACCACAAAACACCTCCCCTCAATGATTGGGCCCCTTCAATAAATTGGGCAGGACCTTTTTTTCCCACCCTTTGGGATACTGAATTTTCCCTGATACTTTAAAACCCTGAATAAGCTCCTGAATACCGGGATACCGGTTTCTCTTAAAAGAATGGTTCTTAATAATCTTCAATCTACTGCTAGCAACCCATTGGAAAAATTGGTCAAACTCATGATCAAACATCTTTTCCAAATCCTCCTTTAAGCGCTTCGAAAGTGACGGACTCATGCCGCTGGATGAAATCCCAATTTGAAGGCTCCCTCTTTGTATAAGAGCAGGCATGATAAAGGTTGAGAATTGGGGTTGGTCATGGGAATTCAGTAAAAAACCCCTCCTCAATGCCAAATTGAAAAGGGCTCGGGAAAATTTGGGTTTTGAATTGAAGGTATTCATCACCAAAATCATTCCCCGGGTATCCCCCGATCTAAAAGAGCGGGGATAAAACCGGATTAACCCATTTTGAATGGGAACCTTCAAGGCCGCGGGCCTCCGTGGATGGACTAAAGAGATTCTTGCTCCTGCGGTTAGGAGCTGGCGGGCCCGGCGAACCGCGATTGCCCCTCCTCCAATAATCAGGCATTGCCGATTCTGGAGATTGATATGAATTGGAAATGTGGTCAACATGATTTTCTAACGAAATTTTCCATCATGCTAGCATATTTTTAGGGGAATGGGGAAGGGTTGCCTGGGCAAACAAGACTATTGTATAGTGTTTTTTCTGAGCCCCCTTTCCGCGAGTTAAAGTATCCATGGCCAAAATCTTGAAAGCCACTTTTGATCATATTTCAGAATTGACCCCCTCCGTAAGAAATTTTTTCCTTAAAATTTCAGAAGAAAAAAACTTTACCTTTCAGGCAGGGCAGTTTATGAATCTTTACATTCCCAATGGAGATGGGGAAATTCGGGTACCCCTTTCGATCGCATCCTCTCCTGTCAATACCGGTTATGTGGAGTTCTGCATGAAACGGACCCATGGGGGAAGGGTTTCAGAATTTTTTCATGAGATTTCGGGAGGGGAAACAATAAAATTAGAAGGGCCGTATGGCCGTTTTACATTAAAAAACCCTGGATCATCTGACCTCCTTTTTGCTGCAACCGGAACAGGAATTGCCCCGATTCGAAGTATGATTTTCTCTCTTTTTCAAAAAAGCTTTAAAAAGGAGGTATGGCTATTTTTTGGTGTCAGGCATGAAAATGAAATCCTCTATCATCATGAGTTTGAAGAACTTCAAAAACATCATCCCAATTTTCATTTCATCCCAGTGGTGAGCAAGCCCAAAAATTGGCAAGGAGAGGTAGGGTATGTTCAGGAAAAACTAATGGAGTGTATCAAGCTTCCAGAAGACAAAGAAGCCTATATTTGCGGCCTACCCAAAATGGTAAAAGAGGTGAGAACCATACTAACCGATTTGGGCCTCTCGGTAGACCATATTCATTTTGAACAATCAGTTTAAAATAATTTCTAAAATTTATTTCTAAAGCCCAAAAACCTCCACAAAACTCATAGGGGTATAGAAAAAAGGCTTTCACTACCCAACAATATTGGGAAAAAGTGGGGTACTTCCTGAAGGCGAGATTTCTGAGTCTAGCCTTTCAATAAAACATATTTTCTGGTAACCGATTACCTTTTAACAAACATAAACCTAATCTTTTCATCCAATGGATTGACTCTTTCTGGGATCTACACTTAGTATTTTCGGGGCCCTATTGGATAACAGGGTTTATCAAACCAGAAATGTCACCAATAGGAGATATCAGTAAAAACGGTGTCACCGCAGACTTCTTGACAAAATTGTAGCAATGGAGATATTTTAACCGCTTCTCATTGGGAGTTTTTTTTAGAAAAATTAAACTCGAACCCTGTTTATCGGTTCTATTCGGGTTTTTCAAACTAAAAACTTAGAGATTACTTTCAAATAGGAGGATGGTCATGAAACGGTATACAATTTCCCTTTGTTTCGCAGTATCAGCCTTAAGTATTGCTCTTTTGTCATTCGCAGGAACGAAGAACGAAAACCGCATCAAGAGCATGTCCAAGGAAGAACTGATAAAGCTTGCCCTGAGTGCTGCCCCTGTCCAGATTTCAAAGGATGCAACCATTATGGTCTCCGGAGAAGATGGGAAACTCATGGAAGTCAAGAAGGGGACCAACGGATTTACGTGCCTACCGGACCTTTCTGGCCTGCCAGAGCCTGACCCGATCTGTGCCGACCCGGCATCTTGGCAGTGGGTCAGTGATTTGTCCAGCGGTGCTCCGAAACCGACCAACTCGATCCCGGGAATTTCTTATATGGCTAAGGGAGGGTGGCATTTTGAAAAAGATGGAAAGATTCTTAATAAGAAGGAACCAGGAGCGAAAGCAGTGGAGGAGCCACCCCATTGGATGGTTTTTTGGCCCTTTGACAAAAAAACAGTTAAGCTTCCAACGCTTCCAAACAATGGGGGTACCTATATCATGTGGGAAGATACTCCGTATGCACATCTTATGATTTATCAAGATCCCAATAAGATGTTCTGAAACCTAGGGAAGCACCGATTTTAAATCCTATGACATAAGGTTTTTTTTTGGAGCACAGGGGCGAGACTGAAGGGATTGGGTTGCAGGGTAGATCACCCTCGATAATCTTTTATTTAGAGCTTTGCCTCCCTGGGTTTTTCTAGGTGGAGTCTTCAACTCTCCCTTCCTGAAAGCTGCATTTATCGGGTAAGTGAAAAAAGTGCATATTTCAAATGTAAATACGCACCTCGTAACATGATTACGAAATGGATTCCACCTCCAAGTAAAAGGCTTCAGACCATGAATTATTGGAAAATACCTTGACAGACCACTTGGTAAGATGACATAATTCTCCCGCTTTGTTAGGGAAAATCTGTAAGGAATGAGTGAGAGTCATGCCGCAGTTGCTTTGGAGAAACAAGGCCCTGCGGTTTTTTTATGCCTTAAATAGTTCCACAGTCCAACAGGAGATGAAAGGAGGTGAACAACTAGATGGCAAAAGGTAATGTCAAGTGGTTTAACGCTAGTAAGGGATATGGTTTTATTTCCCAGGAGAGTGGTAATGACGTATTTGTGCACTTTTCAGAAATCCAGGGTGATGGCTTCAAGTCTCTCGATGAGGGACAGGGAGTCGAATTTGAGGTCACAGATGGTCCGAAAGGTCCACAGGCGGTAAAGGTTTCTAAATTATAATTAAAGTTTTATAATTTAGTAAGATTGAGCCTCAATCTGGATATCCAAATTGGGGCTTTTTTTCTTCCTGTGGTTCTCATTTGACAATCTATACGAAAATGCATAGATTCCTATTGTAAATTAAAAATGCTGGGTTTTCTGGATACCCGTACAATAATGGTGTTATCCAGAAACCGTATAATAAATGATTTAAGCGAGCCTGAATTAAGCGAAAATTTTAGTACGAAGTTAGTGAGCCCGCAGTAAATAAGCTTTTCAGGGCTTGTGATCGACTTTTTGTCCCTCAAACTTCTAACCTCAAAATATTTCATAAAAGATTGCATCCTGTACTATATATTATTCCCTCAAATATTCACCAAAGGATTCAGCTTTGTCGATGTTCGAAATTGCTCTCCATGAGCCATGTATTGCTCCTAATACCGGAAATATAATTCGATTGACCGCTAATATCGGTTGCCGTTTACACTTGATAGAGCCCCTAGGCTTTGATCTGGAGGATAAACAGCTTCATCGGGCAGGCTTAGATTACCACGATTTAACGAATGTTGTCAGGCATGCCGATTACGAGCAATTTGTACAGAGTATACCTGGGTGTAGGATTCTTGCGTGTACTACAAAAGGAAACCGTCACTTTAATCAAGTAGAGTATAAGCACGGTGATGTGTTGCTCTTTGGTTCTGAAACCTCGGGATTGCCACCCCCTGTGCTTCAGAGCCTAGATCCAAGTAATTGCATAAGAATTCCGATGCAGCCTGCTAGTCGCACCTTAAATCTATCCAATGCGGTTGCTATTATAAGCTATGAAGCATGGCGTCAGCATGGATTTACAGGAGGGCAGTAAGAGAGTAGATTTATAGATTTTTCCACTAATTGGTGGCGGACCCGCTAGTTTCTTTCCGTAATAATCAATTCTGATGTCATATTTTTTTCAGGACTCGTAGGTGAAAGTTGAAAAAAAAATATACCGGCTTTTATCTTCCATAGTCAGTCAACCGAAGTCCTGCCAAAAAAGAAACCCATGGGCACCCAAGTACACCCCTTTAGAAGGGTCTCAAACCTTGTTTTTAGCCCTTTATATGGTATACTCAAGATTGCCAAAAAAGCCATAAATGACTGAAACAATTCTTTATTTCTAAACCTGTAAATCGCCATTAATTTTCTACCCGAGTCCTTTCAGGTTTTTTTTAAAACCTCTTGATTCCCGCTTGCGCGGGAATGACGGTCTTAGGTTTTTCAAGGTTTTTCCGGGAAAAACGCTGAGTCCTTCCAAGGCTAATTTTATAAAGAGTCAAATTTCGAGCTAAAAATGCAAAAACCTTTCAATGAATTCCAAACACCCACCTATAGGATGGCTGTTGCCCAATTTGAAGAGGCAGCTGAACACTTAAAACTAGACCCCAATCTCAGAGAACGTTTTAAAACCCCCCAACGCTCCTTAGTGGTCAGTGTCCCGGTCAGAATGGACCACGGAGGCGTTCATGTTTTTCAGGGTTACCGAGTTCAACATGACAGCTCCTTAGGTCCTTCGAAGGGAGGAATCCGTTTTCATCCGGAGGTTAACTTAGGTGAAATCGCTGCCTTGGCCATGTGGATGACTTGGAAATGTGCCCTTGTGGGCCTTCCCTATGGAGGGGCAAAAGGGGGAGTGAATTGTAATCCAAAGGAATTATCCCAAAACGAACTTCAACGTTTAACACGGCGTTATACTTCTGAAATCGTTTTATGGATAGGACCGGACCGTGATATTCCTGCCCCCGACGTAGGAACCAATGAACAAATCATGGGTTGGATGATGGATACCTACAGCCAGCAAAAGGGATTTGCTGTTCCGGGCGTAGTGACCGGGAAACCCATTGTCATTGGGGGATCTAAGGGAAGGGAAGAAGCCACCGGACGGGGCGTTGTTTACACGGTTTTAGAAGCTTTAGAGCATCTCAACATTTCTCCCGCTCAATCCACTGCGGTGATTCAGGGCTTTGGAAATGTAGGGACCAATGCCGCCCGGCTCCTTCAAAAACGGGAAGTAAAAGTCATTTCGGTGAGTGATTCTAAAGGAGGAATTTATAACCCTAAGGGTTTGAACATTGAACAAGTAATACAATACAAGGCCTTGCACCAAACGCTTGAAGGATTTCCTAATTCCGAGAGAATCAAAAACGAAGAATTGCTAACCTTAGATTGCACTGTTCTGATCCCCTCTGCCCTTTCCGAGCAAATCACCGGCCTTAATGCAAAAAATATCCGCTGCAAGGTTCTCGCAGAAGGTGCAAACGGCCCCACCACTTTAGAAGCGGATCATATTCTAACGGACAAAGGAGTCTTTATTATTCCGGATATTCTGGCCAATGCCGGAGGCGTCACGGTTTCTTATTTTGAATGGATACAAGATTTGCAAAATTATTTCTGGAATGAAAAAGAGATTAACAAAAAACTCCACGAAATAATTTCAACAGCCTTTCACCAGGTTCTTGCCTGTGCAACGGCCAATAAAGTGAGTATACGAATGGGAGCTTTGATGCAAGGTATTGATAAAATTGCTAAGGCTCACATCGCCAGGGGGCTTTATCCCTAAACACCATGATATGGTAATGGACACCTTTCATCCCCATCAACACCACTGCGATGCTGATTTAGGGCATCCCCACGAACATGACACCTTTCCCTTAACCTACCTTCATCCCTCCAGACAGGGAGAACAAAAGAGATTACTCCTGGCCTGTATCTTAACCGGCGTCACCATGGTCGTTGAGTTTGTAGGAGGTTTTCTGACCAACAGTCTGGCCCTTTTGAGTGATGCGGGCCATATGTTGACCCACTTTTTGGCGTTGGGAGTGAGCCTGATGGCATTGGTGTATACCAATCGTCCTCCTACGGAACAAAAAACCTTCGGTTTTTATCGTCTTGAAATTCTAGCGGCCCTTTTCAATGGGATAACCCTTTTTCTAATCACCGGCTGGATTTCCTATCATGCTTACTATCGGTTTCTCAACCCCCAAACCATCGAAAGCCTCCCCATGTTTTTCATTGCTCTTTTGGGCCTGATGGTTAATATTTTGACCGCAGTAATTCTAAGTGGTTCATTTAATGGAAGTCTCAATGTCCGATCGGCCTTTCTACATATTATTGGTGATACCTTTTCTTCTGTCGCCGTGGTGATAGGCGCCATCATTATATATTACAAAGGGTGGGTTCAGGTAGACCCCCTATTGAGTATTATGATCTGTGTGATCATTTTGGTTTGGTCCATTCGGCTAATGAATGATTCTGTTCACATTCTTTTAGAAGCCACCCCAAAAGAACTGAACATTAAAGGGTTAATTGACAGCGTGCAAGAAATAGAGGGTGTTTATGATGTCCATGACGTTCATGTGTGGACCCTTACCTCGGGTATGTATGCTCTAAGCGCTCATGTGGCCACACAGGATGTTCATCTCAGTGAGACGAGGAATCTACTAAAAAAAATCAATCTTCTCCTCTGTCAGGAATTTAAAATTGGCCATACCGCCATTCAGTTTGAAATCAATGAACCCCAAACCCAGTAAGAAAATTTTGCATAAGCGACTTGAATCCCCATCGGGTCCTACCGCAAAATTAAAGGCTTCTCCTGGACAATTTTGGGAGAAGGTGTAATGTTAAAAACAGGGACCCAAAACTCATATCTTTCTGTGGGTCTGGCCCTCGGCGGGGGAGCCGCTCGGTGCCTGGCTCAAATCGGCGTGCTGGAAGTTCTGGAACAAGAAGGGATTAGAGTAGGAGCCATTGCAGGAACCAGCGCCGGAAGTATTATTGCCGCCCTTTTTGCCTCTGGCGTAGTGGATTTGCAGGAAATGAAAAAGATGGCCACGACCATGAAATGGAGGGATATGGTCAAAGCCACTATCCCACGGCGTGGGTTAATTTCAAGTGAAAAAATATACCGGTTTGTTCGCAATATGATTAACGACATGGTTTTTGAACAATCCAAAATCCCCTTGGCCGTGGTAGCCAGCAATTTAAGAAATGGTGAGAAAGTGGTTTTAACCAAAGGATCGGTCGCCAAGGCCGTTCAAGCCAGTTGTAGTCTTCCTGTCATCTTTACTCCAACAGAAATCAATGGACACCTTCTGGTGGATGGAGGAGCAACCAGCCAATTACCCGTTCTCACCGTAAAGGAAACTCTGAAGGCTCCTTTCGTGGTTGCGGTGGACGTCAATTGTAATGCAATGGAAACCGCCCGTTTGGACAATATGCTTCAAATTGCCATTCATTTTGTCGCACTCATGGCAAGGAGAAATGCTTTAATGGAAAAACAGTTCGCAAATGTGGTCATTGAGGTGGACGCAAAAGGAATTTCGCTAATCGATTTACACAAAGGCCGTTTGCTAATTGACCGGGGACGGAAGGCGGCGGAACAAAAAATAGACGAAATTAAGGAAAAAATAAAATCATCTCAATAAAAACAGGAATGAAGGGAATGGGTTCTTCAAAAAAAGACACTGTGTTCAGGAAAACGTCAAGGGTAATGCTGCATGGATCAAAGGGAAAAATTTTGGGCAGGCCTTAACCGCCAAGAAAAAAAAGGCAACCCCCATATCCATATTCTTGGAATTCCATATGACCATTCTGTCTGCTATCGGAAAGGGGCCTCCCTGGGCCCCGATCGGATTCGGGAAATCTCTCAATATATTCCGCCTACCCTGGAAACAGGTGAGAACCTAAAAAGCCTAATCATTCACGATTTAGGAAACGTAACGGTCTCACTTGATCCGGAAACCACCTTTTCCAATGCTGAAAAAGTCCTTTCAGACTTATTTTCTCAATCCTTTGTTTTGACACTTGGGGGAGACCACTCTATTTCCATTCCTATTTTTAAAACCCTTGACCGTTTATCCCAAGGCCGGATCGGAATCCTCTTTTTTGATGCCCATACCGACCTTTCGGATGTTTTTGAAGGATCCCGCTATTCCCATGCCTGTCCTCTTCGTAGAGCCCTCGAACTACCCAAAGTGGATCCCAAAGATGTGGTCCTGGTTGGAACACGCTGCTTTGAACCCGAGGGATTACGGTTTATCGATACGCATCAATTGAAATATTTTTCAACCGAAGAAATCTTGGAAAGAGGAAGCCGCGAAATTGGCAAAGAAATAATGGAACATCTCCATGGGGTTGACCATTTGTACCTATCTATTGATATCGATGTTTTAGACCCGGCCTTTGCCCCAGGGACCGGGATTCCCGAGGCCGGGGGCTTATCCACTCGGGATGTCATTCGCCTCATTCGACAACTGGACGCCCTGCCCATCGTGGGGGCTGATCTGGTGGAGGTTTCCCCCCCTTTAGATAACAGCGATATTACCAGTTTTGCCGCATTAAAAATCATTATGGAAATTTTTGGGGTGGTTTATAAAAAAATTCAACGCCAGGAAAGAATCTTCCTGGAGGGAAAATAGTAGCAGGACTTTTTTATTGTTATGAGAGACTCTACCAACCTATTGAGGAAGGAGTCCCATGAGTCCACGGAAAAAAAATAAAACAGGGCAGTCCCCACCGGGTCCAAAGGCCCGGCATTGGATAAAGCGAGATGAAAAAAGCGTCTCCCCCTCTTATACCCGCTCTTATCCATTGGTGGTAAAAGAAGCCACGGGGATGACGTTGACCGATATAGATGGAAACCGCTATTTGGATTTCACAGCAGGAATTGCAGTTAACGCCACCGGACATTGTCACCCAAAAATTGTAGAAGCCATCATCCAACAGGCTAAACAATTAATACACATGTCGGGCACTGATTTTTATTACCCCTCCCAAATTAAACTGGCTGAAAAACTCAAAGAAATTACACCAGGAAATCAGGACAAAAGAGTTTTTTTTACAAACTCAGGAACGGAGGCCAACGAAGCGGCTATGAAATTGGCCCGGTATCATACCCAACGTCCGCTTTTTTTATCCTTTATCGGAGGTTTTCATGGGAGGACCTTTGGCTCTCTTTCCATTTCGGGAAGCAAACAAATACACCGAAAGGGGTTCTCCCCCCTTTTGCCTGGGGTGACCCAAGTTCCCTACGCCTACTGTTATCGATGCGTTTATGGACTGACGCCGGACAGTTGCAATTTCTATTGTGTCCAATGGATAGAGGAAGAACTCTTTCCAAAAGCCGTTCCCCCCGAGGAAGTGGCCGCCATTTTTGTGGAACCCATCCAAGGCGAAGGGGGATACATTGTTCCCCCCCCGGGATATTTGAAACGGCTTCAGGAATTAGCCCATCGTTACGGGATTTTGTTAGTCGTCGATGAAATTCAGACCGGAATGGGGCGGACCGGGCGAATGTTTGCCACGGATTATGAAAAAGGAGTGATTCCCGATATCATCACCCTGGCAAAGGGCATTGCCTCGGGCCTCCCCTTAGGCGCCATGATCGCCAAAGCGAAAATTAGTAATTGGGTTTCCGGATCTCACGCCAACACCTTCGGGGGAAATCCCATCTCCTGTGAGGCTTCTCTAGCCACCATCCAATTGCTTGAGGAAGAGTTGGTTCAAAATGCGGAACGGGTGGGAAGCATTCTTTTAGAGGATTTAAAGAAATTAATGGAAAATCATCCCCTCATCGGAGATGTGCGAGGCAGAGGGTTAATGATCGGGGTTGAATTGGTTAAAGATCGGCAAACCAAAGAACCCGCCGTCGCAGAAAGAAACCAAGTGGTCCAAACTTGCTTTGAGAAGGGTTTATTGACTTTGGGATGTGGATCCAACACCTTGAGACTCTCCCCCTCTCTCATTGTGAAAGAACAAGATTGCCATTCCGTCCTTACGATCCTTGATGAAACCATCAGGGAAATAGAAGGGTAACCCCTTCCATCTCCCCCCCAAAATTCCTTACCTGACGATTCTTAAGAAATTGTCTTGGAAACCTTTTCCGTTTCATTTATAATGAAAAATCTAGTGGGATCCGAAACGCCGCTGGTGTTTTTTCGTATGACCACGGTCCTTCCTATCAAAATGGCGGTCATGCCCCCCGGGGTGTTGCTGCCAATGGGCTCTGCGGTGATGGCCTCCATTGTGAAGCTGAGGACGTTGATGGCGCCCGTGGTGTCCTCTGTGAAGATGTTGCCGTGAATAATCTCCGTATTGAAATTGAATACCAAGGCCTGGTAAAACATAGAAAGGGTAAACCCCATAGACCTGCCCAGAGGCGTAGAATGGGGATTCACTTCCAATAATAATGGACCCGTGAACCTGGCCCCTCGGTCGGTCCTCATCATAAGCGGAGCCTGTGGCCGGCAAACCAACAAGAAAAAGAAATCCTAATACAGCTAACAGAGAAATCGGTTTCATGAGTTGCCTCCTTTCAAAAATACCTTTTTGTGAGTCTCGCCCAATTGGACGAACTTTTCATCCATTTATTCAGTTTCTTTTAAAGAAAAATCTACTCGGTCGGGTCCAAATACAAATTTTACTTTTAATTACAATAGTTTTTATCCCCCCAGGGGTTGAAATTTCCCTTGGGGCCCCTACCGCCCGGTTCCAGGTCTCCGATACCATAATTCCCGCCAACCAAAATACCAGAATTCAGGTACACCTCTTTGGAGAGAAAATCCCCTTTATTACAAGGCCCGTCAGTGGTGAAAGGATCCGCTTTTTGTTAAATGGAGAAGCCCTAGGGTTAACATTGACCGGCGGGAATGGATTAGCCAATTTAACCATTAAACCCCTTTCCCGGGGCCTCCATACCATTCAGGTACAGTTGGTGGATTCCAGATACCGGGCCCTTCCAGCGGAATTTTTGGTAGAGGCTTTCAATCTTACCGACCCCATTGTTTTGGTTTTGACATCCTCCCTCATGTTGGAGCAACCCACTTCTCCGATCCCCATTCCCGGATTGGGGAACACCCTTTTACCGCCGGCAAGACCCCACGCGGCCGAAGTTCTAACTGAACTCGAAAAAAAGATTTCTTTTGTATATTTCACCCAAGGAGTGCCTTTGGTTTTTGAACAACAGAAAAAATGGTTTGAGACCTTTGCATTTCCGGATGCGCCTTTAATTCATGTAAAGGGGGGAACCACAGGGGTCCTTCAAAAGGTAAAAAAATGGAAACAGGAAGGTTGGAAAAGGCTTGATGTGTTGGTTACGGATTCATGGGAAGAGGCGCAAAAACTTTCTGATGAAGGAATCTCTTCCATTCATATCGGAAAGAGAGAAGAAAATGAAAGAGATTCCAAAATAAAAACCACCGGACCGATCTCTGCTTCGGATTGGAAAGAGGTGGGTCAAATCCTCCAAAAGAAAAAAACACGTTAAACACCTCTTTTTCTTTTTTTAAAAAATAAAAAACATTATCCGTCTCCTACCGGATCAATCTGAGCCCGTTGGAGTTTTCCACTAAAATCCCTATAAATGACTTTCCATTTGGTAAAATGATCAAGGGCCCCGCCACGTCCTCCGGCCTCTCGAGGCCCAATTCCCGTTCTTTTTGTTCCCCCAAACGGAAGTTGAATTTCGGCCCCAATGGTCGACGCGTTAATATAAATTAAGCCGGTATCCAAATCCCTTTCGGCTACCGCTGTCCGGTTCACATTCTGGGAAAAGATGGCGGATGAAAGACCATATTCGACCTGGTTCGCAATTCTAATGCCATCTACCAGATTTCGGGCTTTTAACACCGAAACCACTGGACCGAAAATCTCTTCTTGGGCTATCCTCATTTTTGGATGGACATCGCCGAAAATCGTCGGTTCAATAAAAAACCCACGGGCTAAAGCGCCTCTTGCCTTGAATGGTTTTCCTCCTAAGACCACCTGAGCCCCTTCTTTTTTCCCTATCTCGATATAAGAAAGGACCTTTTCAAACTGGGCTTCATTGACCACCGGACCCACATGGGTTGATTTTTGAAGCCCGTCGCCCAATTTAAGACCCTTGGCAGCTTCCTTAAATTTTTTTAAAAACCTGGAATAAACGGGGGCATGAACCACCACACGACTGGCCGCCGTGCACCGCTGACCGGTGGTTCCAAACCCTCCCCATATGGCCCCTTCAACAGCGAGGTCCAGATCGGCATCATCCATCACAATAATGACATTCTTCCCCCCGGTTTCGGTTGAAAGGGGCTTATGCTGGTTGGCACAAAGCACCTCTATGCTCTCCCCCGTATTAGAAGACCCCGTAAAAGAGATCCCATCCACTTTGGGATGTTTTACTAAATTTTCACCAACCTGCCGTCCGGTCCCCTGAACCAAATTCAAAACCCCCTTGGGTAAACCGGCTTCATTGAGGATTTCAACAAATCGGGCGGCACAAACAGGGGTTTCACTGGAGGGTTTAAAAACCACGGTATTTCCGCATACCAGGGCAGGACATATTTTCCAAGAAGGGATGGCAATGGGAAAATTCCAGGGGGTAATCAGCCCGAAAACCCCAATTGAAACCCGAACGGACTTTGCATCTTTGTTGTGATTCTCCGAAGGAACCGTTTCCCCGGAAAGCCGGCGTCCCTCACCCGCCATAAAATAGGTCATATCAATGGCTTCCTGAACATCCCCCATGGCCTCCATCAATACTTTTCCCATTTCACGGGTCATGAGCTTCGCTAACTCTTCTTTGTGACGGATCAAAAGCTCACCTGCCCGATAGAGGATTTCTCCTCTTTTCGGAGCTGGAAAAAGATGCCACTTTTGAAAAGCTTCTCTTGCGGCGGAAACCGCTTGATCCACATCGGCTGGACCCGATCGAGGCACAACCCCCACCACTTCACGCGTGGCTGGGTTAACACTTTCAAAAACTTCACCCGATGATGCCTGCACCCATTTCCCATTGATAAAATTTTTAAATTTGAGACCCATTGCCTTCCTCCTTTTACCCCGTAACAACCCTATTCATTATAGCCTATTGAATCAAAATCACAAGGACCCCTCTCCCTTTTTGCCCCCCGATTCATCTTTATGTTATGATCTCTCTTATTCCTAGAGAGAAACCACCAAAGATGCCCATTCAAAAAAACTCCTCTCCTGAAGAACGGATCGCCGATTATCTCAAGCGTATTGCCACAGGGCCCGAACTCAGCAAAGATTTGACCCTGGAGGAAGCCCTAGATGGCATGACGTTAATATTGGAAGGGCTTGTTTCTAACGTACAAGCAGCGGTTTTTCTCATCGCTTTGAGGATGAAGAGAGAAACGGATGAGGAAAATCGAGGGATTTTAAAAGCTTTACGGCAGGCCACTCGGGCCTCCACTGCACCCATTCCGGAACTGGTTGAGCTAGCCGATCCCTATGACGGTTTTAACCGCCATATGCCCGCTTCCCCGTTCCTTCCGCCCATCCTTGCGGCTTGCGGAGTTCCTACCGTCTCCCACGGGTGTCATCAGATGGGACCTAAATTTGGAATCACCCATCACCAAATTTTATCTGCGGCGGGGGCAAAAATTGATCTCACATCGCGCCAAGCGGCCTCCCGCATTGCCGACCCTCAAATTGGATGGGCTTATATCGATCAAAAAATGTTTTGTCCCCCCCTGCACCGTCTGGTCGAACTTCGCCGATTAATTGTTAAGCGTCCTTGTCTATCTACTTTAGAAAAGCTATGCGGCCCGATCCGGGCACAACAAACCAACCACCTGGTGATTGGATACGTCCACCAGGACTACAAACGCCTCTTACCCCTAATGGCCCGCTTTGCAGGATACGATTCCGCCCTGGTGATCCGGGGAGTGGAGGGAGGAATTGTTCCACCATTAAATTCTCCGGCAGTGGGAACATTTTACAACAAGGAAGAAGAGACGCAGGAATTCAAATGGGATCCCAAGGAAGTTGAGATTGATTCGAATATTCGATCTGTTCCCTTTTCCCAACACCAAGGTTCTGTTTCTGAGAATGAAGATGAGAGGACGACCCGTTCAGAGAACTGGAGTGAAGCCTGCGCCATACAGGGGTTAGAAGCATTGGACGGAAAAGCGGGCCCCACCCGGGACAGTTGGGTATATACCGGAGCCATTTTGCTTCACAGCCTACAGCGGGTAAATAACTTAAAAGAAGCAGGGAATGCCGTCCGAAAAGCCATTGATTCCATGGAAGCCAAAAAACGATTTGAAAAAGGGTGTACTTAACCCAAATGGTTTATTGGATAATTGAAACCCCTTCCCAACCCTCCTCAGAGTGATTACTTCTTTTGGGCAATAAACCCACCTGAAAAGAAATAGATTGAAAATTTCCCCCCAAGGCTGATCGGGCAGGGGGCGGATTTAAGATAAGAGAATCAACTTTATTACTTCTAAATACTAAAGGTCACTGTTTCCACAGATTTTTCAATCTTAGAAGGGATCAAACCCTGATTTCGCACCCTAGGCACCCTCCGGTAAATCTCGCTACATTTTTTCTCCCATCAATCCGGTAAAAACTAAAACCAGTTTTTCATCTTAAAGAACAAAAATTGACCCAAAATAATGATGAATACGCCCAGTAAGACAATGCTAAAACCCAAGGGATTATCTGCCCATGGAATGCCTCCCACATTGATTCCGAGCAGCCCGGTTAAAAAACCCAAAGGTAGAAATAAACCGCCCACAACCGAAAGAATATACATCCTATTGTTTAAAATCTCCGAGAGACGGCTGGCCAATTCTTCATGTGCGACAGAAGCTCGGTCCTTGATCGAATCCAAATCTTCAACATACCGGGTTACTTTATCCGTAATTTCTCTTAATTGAATTTTGTCTAAATCAGTTAGCCAATCCACACGTTCTATTTGTAAACGGGCCATGGCCTCCCTTTGGGGGGCCAAATACCGTCATAACAGTATGGTTTCCCGCCGAATGTCAGCAAGCTGGGAGCGTAATTTGTGACTCTCAGAAATCAAAATCGTTTCCTCCAATTGATCCACCCTCTCCTCGATTTCTTCCACCACCTGGTGCATTCGATCCACCAAGCGGTCGGATATGAAAAACAGAAACTCACCCGGGGTACGGGGTCCGTCCCCTCGATCCAGGCTTTCTGACAAATCCTGAATGGAAAGTAAGCGCCTTTTTCGGGAAGTAATAATCCGAATAGGATCAATCCAAATTCGGATAGACACCATATCTTCTGGCTCCGCCCCTGGGTTATTATTAACCCCTCTCAAGCAAATTAAAAGACCATTTTGAAAAGCCACTGTTCTGGGTCTTGTCTCCTCTGCCAACAAAGTTTCCATCACCAATTCGGAAACCCCGCTGTGCGGAGTCCCCCATTGTCGGGAATCCTCTTGTGAATAATCCAAATGAACCCAAAGAATCCCATCAGCGGATTTCCACTGGTTAATCTCCTCCCATCCAATTTTTCTCCCCCCCCCTTTCCCATCTAAAACATAGGCTAAGATAAGACCGGTTTTTAGCATCATGACCCCCGCTGTCTGAATGGAAAGACCCCCATCCAGAAAGTTAATTATTCCAAAAGGTGGGAAACCATTCCATCCGCCAGTTTAGGCTCAAACCAAGTTGATTTGGGAGGCATGACCTCCCCCGCATCCGCCACGGCCATGAGATCTGACAGGGTAGTAGGAAACAGTGAAAACGCCACAGCCATTTCACCGCTGTCTACACGGCGCTGCAATTCTTGAAGGCCTCTAATTCCTCCCACAAAATCAATCCGTTTATCCCTTCGGGGATCCGATACCCTTAAAATGGGAGAAATTAAATGGTCGGCCAGCACACTCACATCCAACCGTTTGACAGGATCACCCATTTTAATTTTTCCGGGTTTAATCACCAAGCGATACCATTGCCCAGGAAGATACATCCCAAATTCCTTGGACTGTGCGGGTTTAACCGGAACGGTTTCCGGTTGAATAGAAAAACCCTCTCTTATTTTTTTTAAAAAAACATTTGGGGTCAAACCATATAAATCTTTCACCACCCGATTATAATCCAGAATCTTCATTTGATTGTCCGGAAAAATAACGGAAAGAAAAAAATTATAGGCCTCCTCACCTGTGTGATTTGGATTTCTTTTTCGCCGCAGGGAGGCCACCCGGCCCGCCGCTGCGGAACGGTGATGCCCATCGGCTATATACAAAAAGGCCACATGATCGAAAGCCCGATTCAAATTCTCAATGGTAGACCGATCCTTCACGATCCACAAGAGATGGCGAACCCCATTCTCCCCCGTAACATCCACCATGGGGATTCCCTGGGTCTCCATCTCGATTAAACCATCAATGGCATGGGAATGTTTATAGGTTAAAAACACCGGGCCTGTCTGTGCATTGAGGCTATCGATCTGTCGAACGCGGTCATCTTCCTTATCGGGACGGGTAAATTCATGTTTACGAATCAAGTTTTTTTCATAGGCTGCAACCGAGGAAACCGCAACCAGTCCGGTTTGAGAATGGGATCCCATGATCAGCCGATAAAGGTAATAATAGGCCCCTGCATCTTTTTGAAGTATCCCCTGATCTATTTGCCTTTGAAAATTTTCTTTGGCTTTCGCATATACCTCAGGAGAATAAGGATCCGTTGTTGGGGGAAGATCGATTTCCGGCCGTGAAATATGAAGAAAACTCCACGGCTTACTGGAAGCAAGAAAACGGGCTTCTTTGGAGGTCACCACATCATAGGGAGGTGCAATCACTTGGCTTGTATACTCTGGTTTAGGTCGTAAACCCGGGAAGGGTCGAATGACAGGCATTTAAAAATTCCTCCTATAGATTCAAAAAAAAATCTTCTTCAAAAAATGAAAAATGGATCAAACCCATTCCGTCGAACAACGGATGAATTTCTATAATCGGGGTTAAAGTATAGCGTTGAATTTTAAAATATGTCAAATTTTTGGAATTTAGAGTTGAATTTCAGGAACGGGAGGCTCACACCCCTTTTTGAAACAAGGCAACTGATTTTCTGGGAAATTCCACGTTCCATCCAAACCGATGGGCAATCCAAACCATTGTTTCTCGACTCCAAAAGCAAATGTGGGTGGGGTCCAAGCGGTACCACCATGAATGAAAAGGTTGATCGGGGGTTAAAAATTCGGTCATTATTCCCAGCCAACCCCCTTTTCGCAGAAGCTGGTTCAAACGGCCCAATTCATCTCCAGGCCGGAAGAAATGCTCCACTGTCTCCGTGCAGGTAATAAAATTATAGATCCCAGTCAATACATCGGTCTGGGGGAAAAAATAGGGGTCATAAATTTTCATTTGGAATCCCTTTTCTTCCAACATAACCGAAAGGGTAGGCCCTGGCCCACAACCATAATCAAGCCCTACCCACCCGGGTAACAGCTTGGGAATCAAGAAATCAGTCATTCGACTGAGAAACTCCCGGTATCGAGAATCGAAAGGACTGTTTTGATGGGTTTCATAACGGGATCTCTGTGCTTCCGGGGTCAGATAAAACTCTGGAGATAAAAAGGTAAGTCCACAGACCTCACATCGAAAGTAGATTTTTAAATCAATGGGGGAAAGGGGAAAGATCTGCTCACAAAAACAGAGGGGACAAAACGGCCTAACCGGTTCAATCATTTCTAAACGATCACTTCTATAAAATTTTTATTTTTTGGGATGGTCCCAAATAAGTGGAGTTACTTTTGAAGGAGCTTTTTTTTGACCAGGTCCGCACCTTTTCGGCCGGAAAGAAGCATGGATCCGAATGCAGGACCCATCCGGGGGGTTCCATAAACGGCAGCCACCGCAAGGCCTATCACAAAAAGATTGGGGAATACTTCACCGGTTTTTTGCATCACCTGTTCTTCTGATTCCGCCACCCACATGGCTCCGTTTCCAGGGACCTCTTGAAACAGTCCACGCTTTGATAAATACTGAAGGGCAACGGCATCATGACCGGTGGCATCAACCACTATCTTTGTCTCTAAAGCAATCGGATCCACATGAACCGTATCATGCCCAGCCGCTTCCACCGGCCACCAATTGACCACCGCCCCCTGAACCGATGGGGTTTTTCCCCGAACCACTAAATCAACCACCTTGGTAAGGTTCATCACCCGAACCCCGGCATCATAAGCCGCCCCGATTAATTTTGCACAGGCATGGGGTGCCTCTACAATATACAGGTCTTTCGCCTTTTCCTGACAATCCACCCCTAACTTTAAAAGGATTTCTTGTGCGGGGGCGGCAATGGCTGCTTTGGTCATTAGATACCCTCCGGACCAAAAGCCACCGCCCAGGTGAGCCATTTGTTCAATCAGAACCACATGGAATCCGGAAAGGGCCAGATCCCGGGCACAAATCAACCCTGAGGGACCCCCTCCAATAACAATCACATCACTCTCGATCAAACGGTCGAACTGTTCAAAATAGCTTTTGGCGATTTGACGTGTGACATCAGTTTCCCGCAAACCCGCTATCTCTCTTCTTTTATTTTTTTCAGCCATGTTGCTACCCGATCGTTTATTGATATATTTGCAGACCGACCTTTTTAAACTCTTCGGCTTTTTCCTTCATCCCTTCTTGGATGGCCGCTTTATCATCTAGGTTCTTTTTTTCAGCATATTCCCGAACATCCTCAGTGATCTTCATCGAACAGAAATGGGGCCCGCACATGGAACAGAAATGGGCCACCTTCGCACCTTGCGCGGGAAGGGTCTCATCGTGGAAAGACTTGGCCCGCTCAGGATCCAATGAAAGATTAAATTGGTCCTCCCATCGGAATTCAAATCGTGCTTTAGAAAGGGCATTATCCCGGGCTTGGGCGCCGGGATGGCCTTTTGCCAAATCCGCAGCATGAGCTGCAATTTTATAAGTAATGGCCCCTTCTCGTACATCTTCTCGCGTGGGCAACCCCAAATGTTCTTTTGGGGTCACATAACACAACATGGCACACCCGAACCAACCAATCATGGCCGCGCCGATTCCCGATGTAATGTGGTCATAGCCAGGAGCAATATCCGTGGTTAATGGTCCCAACGTATAAAAAGGGGCCTCATGGCATTCCTTAAGCTGCTTTTCCATATTGACTTGAACCAGATGCATCGGAACATGCCCGGGCCCTTCAATCATCGTTTGAACCTCATGCTTCCAAGCTACCTGGGTCAATTCACCCAGGGTTTCCAGTTCTCCAAACTGCGCCTCGTCATTTGCATCTGCAATGGATCCAGGCCGGAGCCCGTCACCAAGGCTAAATGAAACATCATAAGCCTTCATAATTTCACAAATCTCATCAAAATGGGTATACAAAAAATTTTCCTGGTGGTGGACCAGGCACCACTTAGCTAAAATGGATCCACCCCTGGACACAATCCCTGTTAGCCGTTTGGCCGTGAGGGGAATATATCGAAGCAAGACCCCAGCGTGGATGGTAAAATAATCCACTCCCTGTTCTGCTTGTTCAATCAGTGTGTCCCTAAAAATCTCCCAAGACAGCGCCTCTACATCTCCATTCACTTTTTCAAGGGCCTGGTAGATGGGTACCGTTCCAATCGGAACAGGAGAATTGCGTAAAATCCATTCCCGGGTTTCATGGATATTTTTACCGGTGGATAAATCCATCACCGTATCCGAACCCCAACGGGTAGCCCAAATCATCTTTTCCACTTCTTCCTCAATGGAAGAGGTCACGGCAGAATTCCCTATATTGGCATTAATTTTCACCAAAAAATTACGCCCAATGATCATGGGCTCACTTTCCGGATGATTGATATTTACGGGAATAATGGCTCTGCCTCGAGCAACCTCATCCCTAACAAATTCTGGGGTGATGACCGAAGGAATTTGAGCCCCCCAAGATTTCCCAGGATGTTGGGCAACCCCTTTTCCATTACTTCGGTAGGCATCCCGGATCATCTCACGGGTTTGATTCTCCCGAATGGCAACAAACTCCATTTCCGGGGTGATCATTCTCTTTCGGGCGTAATGCATCTGGGTTACGTTTCCCCCCTTTTTTGCGCGAAGGGGCTTACGGATTTTTTGGAAACGAATGCTATCCAAAGAGGGATCTTTTGCCCGTTGGCGCCCAAATTCTGACGAAATGTCTGAAAGCACCTCAACATCACCCTTCCCTTGGATCCACTCCATCCGAATGGGTTCTAAACCTTTCCGAATATCGATGTTGGCCTGAGGGTCGGTATATGGACCCGAGGTATCATAGGTTAAAACAGGAGGATTTTCTTCTAAAGCCCCTCCTTGTGAGGAACGGGTTGGAGTCAGTTGGATTTCTCTCATGGGGACTCGAACATTGGGTTTTTGGCCCTGAATATAGACTTTTTTTGACGCTGGAAAAGGGGTAATGGTTAATTCCGATTTTGGCAATCCGTTTTCTCCATTGCCTTTTTTGGTTAAATGAATTTCAACCTTTTTATCTGGAAAGGTTTTCATAGCGGGCCTCCTTTCTTGTCTATGCTTGAGAATATCTCATTCGGGTTGACCCCAAGGGATAAAACCTTCTATTGCATCTTTCTTCAAAAAAAAACCGCACCCTCCTGGTGGTGCGGTTTTTTTGGGACTCCTTTATTCATTCATCCCTCCGCTGGCATTATCCAGGTCAGGTTCGATGGGTTGCCCCTTTGTCTCTTAGGGCTCTCAGCCGGTTGGCACCCCTGTAAACGTAAGACTCAGTATAGTAAAGCTATTTCCCTCTTGTCAATAGGGATTTACCCTCTCAAAATTTATATTTTAACCCTCAAGCTTATTCACATTATACTTCTCAAGCAATCCATCAATGCTGTCACGGTTCCCTTTTTTTAGCACTTCGGAATCAACAAAAATGGGTGAATGGGTTCGCAAGGCAAGGGCAATGGCATCACTGGGCCTCGAATCAATGACTAATTCTCCTCCTACTTTATTGGTCAAGTAAATACGAGCAAAGTAAGTGGCATTCTTCATATCGTGGATAACCACCTTTGAGACCTTAATTGAAAACTGATCTAATAAATTGCCAAGCAGGTCATGACTCATCGGACGGGAAGGGTTTACACGGTCCAACACAAAGCGGATGGCATCTCCTTCCGCGGGCCCCACCCAAAAGGTAAACGTTTCCTGATTTTTCTCATCCTTTAAAACAACAATTTGCTCTTCAGCTTTGTCAGAAAGGACCCCTGAAACCTTAAATTTAATTTCCATTATTTCCTCTCTCATTCTCAAAAATTTCTTTCTGAATAAGTATCACGATTTAATCCAAAACAAGTCTACCGCTATTTCAATTTGAAAGAAAACGTAAAAATTCAAAAACACTCAGGAAGGATGGGCAAACACAAACCCTCTCTCCCTCTGAAATCAAATGGCAAAGGGACAGACGATTTCTCCCATTCTAGGTCTTTGGACTTGCTTATCCCCATTGAGAAAATAATAGGCGGCGATTTTAAAATGAAATTGGTCAATGGACCCTGAAATGGTTTTATCTGCATTATAAGACCATTCTTGGGTCCTTTTATTCTCATTCACCGCTATAACCACTTGAAGTTCATGAGCCTCCATATAGTGAATATCATCTTTACTTAACGAAACATGGGCCTTAATATCCCGATACATCGTATGGGAATGAAAGTCTCCGATAACATCCAGCTTGGGAAAGTTTTTTAAAATTTCTTGAATAATTTTCCATTTATCGCTTCTTAGTTCAGTCCAATTATGGCCCCGCCGAACGCTCTGGTATGGAATGGCGTGTTCGACAATAAATTTTTCAGGGGTCCGGTATCCCAGCAAAAGGCCAAAGCATTCCTTCTTATAGACCTCCACTGAGGACAGAACCAACCCAACAAAAACATTTTCATTTAAATATACTTGCATCTCCAGGCTTCAGGGTTTGGATGGTGTTTTCATCAATTAAAATACTACCCTAAGCATCGTATTTTCCAAAATCCTCAGGCCGGAGGTTGTCAAGCCAACGGTCAAGGTCTTCGGAACTGTGTTTCTTAATCACCTCCTCCGTGGCAAATATGGGGACATCCGCCCTTAAAGCAAGCGCAATTGCGTCACTAGGCCTTGAATCTATTGAAAATTCTGAATCATTAAACATGAGGTGAATTTTGGCAAAATAGGTGCTTTCCTTTAGATCCGTCACAACAATACTGATCACCTTGGCATTCAAGGAATCTAGGATATTTTTGATGAGATCATGGGTCATAGGGCGGGGTGAAAAAACACCTTCAAGGGCCAAACTAATGGCATTTGCCTCTGATTTTCCTACCCAAATGGGCAAAACCTCTACATTTTCCTCATCCCTTAAAATGACAATATAAGCATTGTTGTAGGGATCAAACATCAAACCTCGGACTTTCATTTGGGTGAACATACGCTATCCTCTTGAGGCCTTATGGGTTCTATCTCAAATTAAGGAGCCAATGATTAAAAAAAAAGACCAAAATTCTAATATAGTTATGGATATTCGAACTGATTCGTTTTGTCAACCTGATGAGGGAAACACGACGGGAAAACTGAGTTTAATTTAGCACCAACCCGAACCCTTTGTCAACGGGGTATTAAACCCCACTTCTCTCCCCTTTTCAATCACTTACTCCCTCTGGGATTTTAACTTTTCATTGAATTCAATCCATAAATGGTGTCTAATGTTTTCCTAAAATATATCTTACCTTGGGAAACCCCTATTGGTTAGAAGAAATCATAATCCATTGCAAGAGAACAATTCAAGCCAACTTTTCGGGGTCTGGAACCGGAATGAGTAAAGGACATCATGCACTGGCTTGAGCTCCTTGGAGCCCAAACCTCTTTTTTCTTTGAAGAAATCGGTCGAATCTCAAGACTTTTTTGGGATTCCCTCCGCCTAAGCTTTATCCCTCCTTTAAATTTACGTTTGATCATCAAGCAGATGGAGAATATCGGGGTAAATTCCATCCCGGTGGTTTTAATTACGGCCATCTCCACCGGAATGGTCTTGGCCCTTCAAAGTTACAATGGATTTAGGCGGTTTAACGCCGAGAGTTTGGTGGGAACTGTGGTGGCCCTCTCCATGACACGGGAACTGGGACCTGTTTTAACGGGCCTAATTGTTGCCGGACGGGCCGGGGCATCCATGGCCGCGGAATTAGGAACCATGAAAGTCACCGAACAGGTAGATGCCCTTACCACCATGGCCGTGAATCCAATCAAATACCTAATTGTTCCCAGAGTTATTTCTGCCATAATCATGCTTCCCGTTTTAACGATTTTTTCAGACCTTATCGGGATCACGGGAGGGTATTTTGTCTCCGTTCAGGTCTTGGATGTCAATCCCACCATCTACCTTCGGCGCACCACTGACTTCCTGGAATTGGGGGATATCTATGGAGGGATCCTCAAGGCCCTGGTGTTTGGGCTGATTATTTCTACCATTAGCTGTTACAAAGGGTTTAACACCGAAGGAGGGGCTGAGGGGGTGGGCCGAGCCACCACTGGCGCAGTCGTCATTTCCTCCATGCTGATATTAATCTCTGACTATTTCCTGACTGCCATTCTTTTTTAGGGGGTAAACCACCGTTGCAGATGATCCAAGTTCAGGAGGTTTATAAATCCTTTAACCATAAACCTGTCCTTCAGGGTGCCAACCTGGACATCCGCGAAGGGGAAACCATGGTCATCATCGGGGGAAGTGGTTCGGGTAAAAGTGTACTTTTAAAACACATCATCGGCCTCCTCACCCCGGACAAAGGAAAAATAATAGTTGAAGGGGAAGATGTCTCCCGGTTGGACGATAAACGCCTTAACACCCTCCGAAGAAAATTTGGAATGCTTTTTCAATATGCCGCATTATTCGATTCCCTGATGGTTTGGGAAAACGTAGGATTTAGTCTCAAGCAGCACGGGACTCTGAACGATACCGAGATCAAAACCATTGCCAAGGAGAAACTCGCCATGGTGGGTTTAAAGGACGTTGAGAACTTAATGCCTTCAGAACTCTCGGGGGGAATGAAAAAACGGGTCGGTCTTGCCCGGGCCATTGCGGCAGAACCCCGAATTTTACTATATGACGAACCCACCACCGGGTTGGACCCAATCATGGCCGATGTCATCAATGAACTCATTATTAAACTCAAAGAGCAACTGAAAATCACCTCCATTGCCATTACCCATGATATGGTCAGTGCCTATAAAATTGCAGATCGGATCGCCATGCTCTATTTGGGAAAGATCGAGGAAACTGGAACTCCAGAGGAAATAAGGGAGAGCAAAAACCCAATTGTTCATCAATTTGTCACCGGAAGCGCAATTGGACCGATTACAGCAAACTAAAACCTTTCTAGGGGGTTAGTGCCCGAGTGGGAAAATTCACCACGGAAGCAAAAGTTGGACTAGCGGTCATATTAGGCATCATCTTCCTCACCTACATGACCTTCACCATTGGTAATTTTAAATGGGGAAAACCCGAGGGGTATGAAATCAAGGCCTTATTGGATTCCGCCGCAGGATTGGATATTAAATCCCCCGTTAGGATTGCGGGTGTAGAAGTCGGAAAGGTAGAACAAATCAATCTTTCCGATGGAAAGGCCCGAGTCCTTATAAGAATAAAACCCGAAATACAAATCCGGCGCGGGGCAAAAGCGGTTCTCCGGGCTGAGGGGCTGTTAGGGGAGAAATATTTGGAGATTATCCCAGGGGAAGAAGCAGAATTCCTCCAAGACCAGGATCAAATGGAGCAGAGTGCAAAAGCAGCCGATTTAGACAAACTGATCGAACAATTCAGTGCTATTGCTGAGGATATCAAAATGGTAACCTCCACCTTCCGGGAAGTGCTCGGAAACAAACCGGGTAAAGAGTCACTCAAGGACATTGTGGCCAACATACGGGAATTAAGCAAAACCCTAAACCTCACACTCAAAGAAAACAAAGAGGCATTTTCAAAAACAATGGATAATTTTGAGGAGTTCTCCTCCTTTGTTAAGGAAGAAACCCCAAAACTGGTTGAAAGTCTCAACAAAGTGGTCGCGCGATTGGAGAAGGGAGAGGGAACCCTCGGGAAACTCCTTACGGAAGAAGGGGTATATGACAATCTTGAAAAAAGTTTAGAAAACCTTAAAAAAATCACCAAGCGAGTTGAGGAGGGGGAAGGCACCATTGGCAAACTATTTTCCGACGATAAGGCCTACGAAAACCTGAACACCACATTGGAAGGACTCGGAAATGCCGTCCAACGTTTCGAACGATTCAAAACCGTCATTGGATTCCGCCATGAATACCAGTTTTCAGAAAAAAAGAACAAAGGATATTTCTCACTTAAACTTCAACCCAGCGAGGATAAATTCTATCTTTTAGAAGTTACAGATGATCCCCGGGGAAGATTCAGGGAAACCACCAACGTGACCACTGTAGGTGGTGTGACAACCACAATCACCAATTTAGAAGTATCCAACAAAATTAAATTCAATCTTCTTTTCGGTAAAAGGTTTTATGGAGTAGACCTCAGGTTAGGGTTGATGGAAAATACATTTGGTGGGGGTGCGGATTATCAACTCTTTGATAAGCGATTACGGGTAAGTCTCGATCTTTGGGATGTAGACAGCGAGGATCCCCAAATGCCCAATCCCAGATTGAAAACAACCTTGAGCTATAGTTTTTTTAAATATGTGTTCATTCAAGGCGGGTGGGACAATCTGATGAACCCGGAATTAAGCACTCCTTTTGGGGGGTTAGGGATTACCTTTGATGATGAAGATTTGAAATATCTAATTTCCGGGGTAGGGGTAGGTTCCCTTGCAAAATAGGAAACGCAAATTGAACATATGTTATTCTTTTTAAAGGCAATCCTTCAGAAAAAGCTTGACACCAAAAATAGGTCAGTGTTAGCATCCATAGCGCGGGGTGGAGCAGTCTGGTAGCTCGTCGGGCTCATAACCCGAAGGTCGGTGGTTCAAATCCATCCCCCGCAACCAACGGTATTTTTCCATATCCTGTTTCTTCTAAAAAAACTCCGCTAACAGCCATGAATGGGTTAGCGGAGTTTTTTTATCTTCCTACATTCCCCCCTTCCCTCCTCTTGCCTATTTGGTTTGTCTTGTTTGTCTGGTTCAACTTGTTTTTCTGGTTTGTTTCGTTTTTCTAATTGATCTTTTTTTGTAATGCCGTCATTCCCGTGTGATTTTATCGGGCCCGCCTGTCCGGCAGGCAGGAATCCAGGATTTAATTTCTGGCTCATCGTGGAAGTGAGTGGGTAAATTTCGTCATTACCCGTCTGTCCGGCGGGCACTTGCAGGCAGGGGAAAGCGGAAATCCAGGCCCC
>DASWJH010000075.1 GCA_036397255.1 Nitrospiria bacterium | reverse complement strand
CCCTGTTAATGTCACCGGTGTGTTAACGGCGGTTGATATATCCGCCAATGTAACGGGCCAATTCACCTGTGTGGTGCTTGCAGATACCACGGTTCAGTGCTGGGGTTTAAATGAGCGTGGTGAGCTTGGAGTAGGGACTCTACTTGGACCCGAGGTGTGTGGTCCTCCCGGGGGACCGCAGGTTAATTGCAGTCGGGTTCCTGTTTCGGTGGTTGGATTAAACTCTGTGGCATTATTATCTTCAGGAGGAAGGCATTCCTGTGCTTTCCTTGAAGACGGAACCGGACGGTGTTGGGGAAACAATGCCACCGGGCAATTGGGGAACGGGACCAATATCACAAGCTTCCCATGGGGAATTCCTACCCCTGTAAACGTCCTTGGGTTTTAAAATCTTTGCTAAAGCCGATCATTTTTTCTGCCCTATTTTTTTTATTCTTTTTTTTTCTGTTTTTCCTTAAGACGGTAGGTAAGATCCAGGAATTCTTGGGCCTCTAATGATTTTGGGTTGAGCTTCAGTACAGTATTAAATTCTTGGATCGCTTTCTCCAATTGACCCGTCCTTCCATAAGCCTTTCCTAGGCTGAGGTGGGCTTCCAGATAATTTGGCGTTATGGTAATAGCTTTTTGATATTCTAAAATGGCTTCGTTTAAGCGTTCCTGTCTAAAATAAACATTGGCTAAATTATAATGGGGTCTTGCATAATGAGCCCGAAGCGCAACGGCTTCCTGATATTCTCGGATGGCTTCATTGAAAAGACCCTGTTTTTCAAAAATAACCCCCATGTTATTATGAAGGGCAGCATTCGGTTTTATGGCCATTGCTTTTTGATACTCTCCAATGGCTTCTTCAAACCTGCCCTCTGTCTGGAAGGCTAGCCCTAAATTGTGGTAGGAAACATAGTTGGTTCCCGTCGTCTCTATGGCATGTTTGAAAAGGGAGATGCTATTTCGCCAATGTTGGACTTGAAACCAGGCGATGACCATCAAAGATGGAAGGATCAAACCGGCCCCTAGACTTAAAAACAGTTTTTGATGGCGCCATTTTGGAATCAAATCCGGAATTCCCCAGGCGATGATGATGAAAAGGCCGATGAGGGGTATATAGGTGTACCGATCTGCCATGGCCTGTTGGCCTACCTGAATCAAACCAATGACAGGTACAAGGGTTCCTAAAAACCAAAGCCATCCCACAATCAAATAAGGGGCTTTTGAGGACCACCAGACCGTTAGGATAGTAATCGCCAGCAGCAATAAGGCGGAACCCACTATCAGTTCGAGGGGTAGTTGATTTCCTGGATGGGGATATAAGACCGCCAGGTCCAAGGGCCAGAACATTTTTCCGATATAGCTGGAATAGGAGATCAGTGCGTTTCCAATACGGCTTCCAAGTGGAAAAGCCTCCAAAGAACCGACCGTTTCCCATTTCTGTTGAACCAAAAGTGTTAACATCAAACAAATCCCCGTTAGGATGATCAAAGGGCTCTTTTCCAACACCCGTTTCAAAGTTGTTCGGTGGTCTCCCCAGTGTATCCGTTGCAGGGGCCAGTAATCCAATAACAGCAATACAAAGGGGAGTGTCATGACCATCGGTTTGGCCATTAGACCTAAGGAAAAGGTAAAAGCAACCAATAGGTATCGGTAGACCTCGGGCCGTTTTGTGTAAAAAAGATAAGCCCAAAGGGTGAGGATCCAAAACAGTGTGCTTAAAACATCCTTGCGCTCGGTCACCCAAGCAACGGATTCTATGTGGAGCGGATGAATCGCAAAAAGAGCCGCCACGAACCCGCTTTTCCACAGGGCTCCCGTCAAATTCCGAAGGGCCCAAAAAAGCAAGGCGGTATTCATGATATGAATCATTAAATTGACCAGGTGATGCCCCCCGGGGTCCAGGCCGAAAAGCTCAATGGTTATCATGTGAGAAATGAATGTCATGGGAATCCAAAAATCGGCATGTTGTGAGGCGGAACCCGAATCCATTGAAAATGCCCATTTGATTCCTTCCCAAGTCAATCCATCTTGAATATGAGGATTTTCTGAGACATACGTATCATCATCGTAATTAATAAATTCATAATTTAAAACCGGCCAAAAAACCATTAAAGTGCCCAAAATTAAAAAAAAGGCGATTAACCATTCTCGGAAATTGTGGTGACTCATGGAGACCTTATTTAACATGAAGGATTTTTCGTCAGGAAATCATTTTTTTGAGGGGAACCAGTTATTTTGGTGAAAATTCATTCGATGCAAAAGGTAAGTTTTTACGGATGGAATTTTAAGTAAAATTTTTCCCATCGTTCGGTTTAAATCTCAAAAAATATTGAAAGAACAGTTTTTATTCAAATAAAAATCCCCGCAGCAAGACTGCGGGGTATTCAGAGGAAAAGCTAAATCCTCAAATCCCCCTTTATCCCCCTTTTCTAAAGGGGGAACCTAAGCGGTCACCCCGTAGCGAGCTACGGGGAATAGCAAGTTTAAATT
>DASWJH010000074.1 GCA_036397255.1 Nitrospiria bacterium | reverse complement strand
AGCGCTTTGTACGAAAGATGCCGGTTCCCCCGGTCGTTCCGGAGGCCGCATGGATCAACAAACCCAAGCCGGCGTCCGCACGTGAGGAGGCGCTACACTAATTTCGGACAACAGGTGTCTCAAAGTCATTGACAGATTCCGATGCCGCAATGAAAGCTGTGGGAAACAAAAATCGCTTATGCGTTTGCGCAAAGAAATTGGAATTGTCATCGGGTTTTATCAGCAACAACCCGCCAACCGTTTGGGCACGGACCTTGGCGTAGACTACCAGGTCACGCGCGTCTACCAGCGCCTGAGCGAAGCGATTTATCACGTGGCCGACCTTAAAGCAGGTAAACCCAAAGGGGAGATTGAAATTGATGATGCCTATTTTGGTGGCAGAAGAAAAGGCAAACGTGGCAGAGGGGCAGCAGGTAAAAGCGTCGTCCTGGGGCTTTTGGAACGTGATGGAAGAGTGTATACCAAAGTGGTTGAACAGGTCATCGCTGATGAGCTCATGGCTCACATTCGAAAATACACCCGAAAGGGATCGGTGTACTACACCGACACTTTTCGAAGTTACAACTCCCTCAGGCGCTGGGGCAAGCACCATCGATTGGATCACAGCAAAGCCTTTGCCTATCGCGGAAAGAATCATATCAATGGTATTGATGGATTTTGGAGTTATACTAAACATATCTTGTATAATTACCGTGGGGTTTCAAAGTTTCATTTTCCCATGTATCTTAAAGAGGTGGAATATCGCTTCAACCATCGAAATGAGAACCTTTTCAAGAAGTTTTTGAACATCTATTTTGGTTACGTTTCACACTAATTACCTAAACTTTTTACCTACTGATTTAACTATAAATGTTACTTCATTTTTAGATAAGGTTAATGCCAATGTTTCCACGATTGGAATTTAAATTTTCCCCCTTTGCTGACATCTAAATCCCATGATATACTTTCAATAACCCGATCCAAAAATATGAAAGAAAACGGTTTTTTGTGAGCTGATTTAAGAAAGTAGAGGGGAAAGATTATGCCTTCAGAAATTGGGTATTTTCAAAACCACTGAAACAATTATTCCCTGCGCATTTTTAAAAACCAAATTAAAAAGCCAAGATCATTTTCTATGTTAATCGACTCTCATTGTCATCTAGATTCCGAAAAATTTGAATTAGATCTGGAGCAGGTCATACAGAGAGCCCAAGAAAAAGGGGTCACCCAATTCGTAACCATCGGGACTGATTTTCATTCCAGTCAACAAGCCGTCTCTCTGGCAAATCGGTTCCCGGGAGTCTATGCCTCGGTGGGAGTTCACCCACACGAGGTAAAAAACTTGGACTCAGAAAACTTTCTGGAAGGTTCCCGGTTATGCGACCATTCAAAGGTAGTGGCCATCGGGGAAACCGGTTTGGATTATTATTACAAGCATTCATCACCTGACCAGCAAATCCGGTGGTTCCGAGAACAAATCCGGTTAGCAAGATCACGAAAACTCCCTCTCGTCATCCACAGTCGGGATGCAAAAGAAGAAACCCTCCTCATTCTAGAGGAAGAAAAAGCGTTTGAGGTTGGGGGTGTCCTCCATTGTTTTACAGGAGATCAGGATATGGCAACCCGGGGAATGGAATTGGGATTTCTTATCTCTTTCTCGGGAATTGTGACCTTTTCCAAAGCAATTGAAGTTCAGCAGGTGGCCCGCAATATTCCTGCCGATAAACTACTGATCGAGACCGATTGTCCTTTTTTAGCTCCAGTTCCCTTTAGGGGAAAACGGAATGAACCGGTTTATGTCCGGTCTGTGGCTGAGAAAATTGCAGATTTAAAGGGAATGACTCTGGAAGAAATTTCAAGGACAACATCAAACAATGCCCGAAAACTATTTGGAATTAAAGAAAATCACTCAGGGCAAACCTAAAATGAAAGCTACCCCTTTTGGGAAATATACCCTTCTGGAAAGAATCGGCACAGGCGGAATGGCGGAGCTGTTTTTGGCGAAACAGGAAGGGATGGAAGGTTTTGAAAAAATTCTTGCAATCAAACGGATTTTACCCCACCTTACCCAGGACAACGAATTTGTCCAGATGTTTATCAATGAAGCAAAGCTCGCCGCTTTGCTCACCCATCAAAATATTGTTCAGATTTATGATCTGGGTAGTGCCGTTCCAATGGGGCTTCCCGAGCCGAGTTATTACATTGCCATGGAATATATCAAAGGAAAAGACCTTAGAAGCATCATCAACGCACTTCGTGCCATAGGCACCCCTTTCCCAATTAATCATGCCCTTTCCCTCATGAACAAGGTCTGCTGTGGTCTTGATTATGCGCACCGAAAAAAAAATTCTCAAGGAAAAGACCTCCACATCGTTCACAGGGATATTAGTCCACAAAACATCCTGGTTTCCTACGATGGAGACGTAAAAGTGGTTGATTTTGGAATTGCTAAGGCCGCATCCCACGGAACGGAAACACGAACAGGACTCCTAAAAGGGAAATTAGCTTACATGTCCCCGGAGCAAGCATGGGGAAAACCCGTTGACCGTCGAACGGATATTTTTGCAATGGGAATCGTCCTGTATGAAATTCTAACCGGAGAACGCCTTTTCAAAGGGGAAAATGAGATCAGCACCTTGGAAAAGGTCAGGGAAGCAAAAGTCCCTTCCGCCTCCTTTTTCAATCCCCAAGTCGATGAAGAATTAAATCAAATTTTATTAAAAGCGTTGGCCAAATATCCGTCCGATCGTTACCAAACAGCATCCGAGATGGCCCTTTCTCTCGAAAACATTATTTCCAAAAAAGGGTATTCCTTCAGCAGCCTGAGCCTATCCAACTATATGCAACATCTCTTTCAACAAAAAGTAGAAGAGGAAACCAAACGTATCCATTGGGCATCACATTCCCATTCATCAGGATTGGAACCCCCCTTCGGAATAGAAACACGGGTCCCTCAAAAGGGCCCACTCCCACTGCTCCCTAAGGAACCGATGGGAGCGGCTTTACCCACCCTCGGACCAATTAATTTTCCTTCCCTTGGAGGACATAAACCCCACTCTTCCTCTTCTTTTGGTCAGCCTTTAGAACCCTTTGAAAATAAAGACCCGGGTTTACCTCATTACAAACCCCAACATAAACCTTCTCAAAAAACCAAAACTTCTGGTTCCGCACCATCTTTAAGGGCCACTAAAAACAACGGGTCCCACCCCGTTTTAAAAACTTTTCTTTTTTCTTTTATTTTCCTTCTACTCTCTGTTTACATTTCCTCCCTTTATAATCCCAATTTCATGAAAAAGGCTTCAAATCATTTTCCATTGATTGAAAAAACCCAGAAAATACTCCAGCGCCTTAAGGTTTCTTTTTTGGGTGGGGGAAATAAAACCGTTCCCACCCTTCCACCCGATAAAAATTTTCCGTTGGATCGTTTAAAAACGGTTTCTCTTTCTTCAACCTCATCTCCCCATATGCCCCAGGTTTCACCCCCACCAAGCGCCTTATCCGCTCCAATTCCCCATAACAAGGAGGATTTTCTTTCCCAAAACCGACCTCAAGAAAAGGACCAGGGCCAGGAAAGCCCTAATCACTTTCCCCCAACCTTCTCTAAGACAAACCCGGATGGGAAAAACCTTTTATCCCCTAAACAGATTCAAAGGCCAGGACAACACTTACGGACTCTCTCCCAACACAAGGTTCAAGAACTTTTCGAAGAGGTCAAACTGGCTTACAATCAAGGGGATTTAGATACCATGGAAAGAAAACTCCGTCGAATCATTGAAATCACCCCCAATTCTTCAAACGCTTACCATTTATTGGGTACCGTATATTTAAACCGTAACGACAAAGATTCCGCCCTACGTATCTTTTCGGAGGCCTCCAGTACATTTCCCAATGATCCCCTTTTACATTACGATCTGGGGTTCCTCTATTATGAAAAAAACCTCCTCTCTCTGGCCGGCGATGAATTCTCTAAGGCCGTCTCACTCGCGCCCAACGCTCCACGGGCCGAACGGGCCAGGAAAATCCTTCAAGAAATGGGAGGCCCTCCATAAAAAAACACTTTGTGAAAATTGTCAGAGGAAATTCAAATTACTAAGGAAAAGGTAACGATGGGAAGAAAAAATTGTGATATTTTTCCTAATGATCCTGAGGTGTCCAGACAACATTGTACAATTGAATGCTTTCATGAAACCCCAATTGTAAAAGATCTGGCGAATGACAATGACACCATGCTGAACAACCAAATTAATAAAGAAGATTTTTTAAAGGATCAAGATGGATTAAAGGTGGGAAATACGGTACTTCTATTTTTCCGAAGGCCCATGGTGTAGAAGGTTTTCCGATGGTTTTAATGAAGACGCATCAATTGTTGGGTTTCTCCCTCCTTTTTTCCATTTTTCTGTTTCAAGGCTCTTTCTAATCTCTCCTCCTGTCGAGGATCACCAAAACCCGCCCCTTGGTACTTATCCATCAACTTTTCATTAGAGGGATCAATTTCCAGGGACTTGAGCCATTCATCCTTTGCTTTTTCCCCTTTGCGAATTCCCAAATAAATGTCACCCAAATGTTCTCGTAGAACCGGATCGTCCGGAACCAAATCAACCGCTCTCTTAAGTTCCTTCAGTGCCTCTTTCAGATTTCCCTGCTTATAATATGCCCATCCCAGACTATCAATGTAATACCCATCATCCGGACGAACCTCAAGAGCTCTTTTAATTAAATCCACCGCTTCATCTAAACGAATTCCCCGATCGGCAAAACTATACCCCAAGTAATTTAAAGCCATGGAATGTTTCGGGTTTAATTCAATGGCCTTTTCCATTGATGCAATAACATTTTCAAAACGGTTTAATTTATCATAAGTGGTTCCCAATTGAAAATAAAAGTCCGGGTTTTTGGGATCTTTTTCAATTCCTATTCCAAAGGATTCCGCCGCCTCCTCGAAGCGTTCCAATTGAGAAAAGGCATGTCCCCGGATTAAATAAATGTCGGGACGATCCGGATCAATTTTTGAAGCTTCCGCTAATATTTCTATTGCCTGATCCCCTTTTTTCATTCGGGTGTAAAGATTTCCCAGATATATATAACCATCCGAATTTTTTTTGTTATTTTCAATCATTTCCTTGTATTGGGCTTCCGCTTTATCCAAAACCCCCATCCGTTCGTATAGAAAGGCCAATGACTCCAGCACCCTCACTTCATTGGGACGTAAACGTTTTACCAAGAGCAACCTTTCCTGAGCCTCAGGATATTTTTCCATTTCAGCGTATAATAGCCCCAATTTAAAATGGCCATCCAAATCACTTGGAAAAAAACGCAAAAGGGTTAGTAATTGCCGCTCAGCATCTTCATAGGCCCTTTTCTTCCAAAGAAAATCGATTAACCTTCCCCTAATATTCCGATTCATCGGGTTTATTTTATCCAAAAATTTTCCATAGAGCTCTATTACTTTTTGGTTTTTTCCCTGAAGCTCATAAATGGCCCCCATTCCCAAATAAGCCGGCTCAAATCCTTCCTGGAGAATAATGGCTTTTTTAAAAAATCCAAGGGCTTTATCATAATCTTTATTCTCTCCTGCAATGCGCCCCAAATAGAAATACCCTAAAGGAAACTTTGGATCAATGGAGATTCCCCTCTGTATGACCTCCTCAGCCTCTTCAAACCGGTCCAAAGAAGTGTACAAAGCCCCTAACCTGAGATAATTATCTAACTCATTAGGCTGTAAACCAATGACCTTTTCATACAAATAAATTGCTTCATCGATCTGGTGGGTTTTTGCCTCTAATTCAGCCAAAAGGGTTAAAGTGGGAAGATGGTCTTTTTCCATTGCCAGAAGGGCATTGGCAAATTCTTTGGCTTCGGAAACCTTTCCTAATTCAAAAGCAATTTCACTCAACCGTGTTAAAAGGGTTACGGAACTCTCATCAAAAGACAGGGCATTTCGATAGGATTCAAAAGCCAATTGTTTCTCATTATTTATCTCAGCCATGTATCCATTTATAAAATAGTAATAGGCCATTGGATTAGAAGTTTTGTAAGTCTGTGGTTCTTGGGGTGGAACCACATTCCCCGCGGAAATGGGCGGGGGGGCCTGATCAGGTTTGGAAATTAATAGAGGAGATGAACACGATGAAAGAAATAGGGCTAATAAAAAAACGGAAAAAAAAGGCGCTTTCACTTAAAAACCCCCGAGATAAGATCCAACCCAAAAGAATTGGAAAAAACAAATACTTATAAACATATTAAACAACAAATAAGCAGGAGTCAAGGAATGCAGTTAATAATGATGGGAACCTTGGAAGGATAAAATTTCTATGTTTGAAGGGGAAAAAAGTGTGAAAAATCAAAAAAAATGATATTTATTTTCTCAGGGGTTCTGGCTCAATCCCTTGGGTCTTTTTTAGTTTCATCCACCTCCTCGTTTTCCGTAACCCCTTTCTTAAAGCCCTTAATAGCCTTTCCCAATCCCTGTCCGATCTCTGGAAGTTTCCCAACCCCAAAGATGATTAGAATAATAACAAGAATAACAATCAGTTCGGGAATCCCAATTCCAAACATACCTTCTCTCCAATGGCTTGGATATTTTTTTAATTATATTTTTAAGCTTTCAAAGGGTCAAATTCCTCAGAGAATATCCCGATCCGAAAAATCCTCAAAACGGGTATAGCGGTCTCGGAAGGTCAGCATCACACTTCCAACTGGACCATTCCTTTGTTTGCTGATCATAATTTCAGCCAACCCTTTATTTGCCTCAGAGGAATCATACACCTCTTTTCGATAAATAAAAATCACAACATCCGCATCTTGTTCAATGGCTCCAGATTCTCGTAAATCAGCCAATATGGGCTTCCTTTCCCCTCCCCGGGTTTCTACTGCACGGCTTAACTGGGATAGGGCAATCACAGGAACCCGAAGCTCTTTGGCCAAAGCCTTAAGTGAACGGGAAATATCCGAAATCTCCTGCTCCCGTTTATCGGAATTTCCCCTCCCCCGCATCAGCTGAAGGTAATCCACAATGATCATGGAAAGACCATGCTCCGCTTTTAACCGCCGGGCCTTGGCCCGCATTTCAAGAATGGAAATGGCCGGGGAATCATCGATAAAAATAGGGGCTTCCGTTAGAGTCCCTGCAGCGGCGGTCAATAAAGGCCAATCGTTCTTTCCTAAATAACCTGACCGAAGTTTATGGGAATCAACGCGGGATTCTGAGCAAAGCATCCTCAAAACCAATTGTTCCTTAGCCATCTCTAAACTAAAAATAGCAACTGTGTGACGATGAATAATTGCGGTATTTTGGGCAATCCCCAATGAAAAGGCGGTTTTACCCATAGAGGGCCTTCCCGCAATCACAATGAGATCACCGGGTTGAAATCCTGAGGTTATATCATCCAAATCTTTAAAACCCGTTGGAATTCCCGTAATTCGCTCTTTTTTGTCATAAAGCCGTTCAATGGTTTCAAAGCTTTCCTTTACGATATCCTTGACAGGGAAAAAAGAAGGCTTCACTTTTTTCTCCGAGATGCCAAAAATACGACTTTCCGCAAAATCTAATAATTCATCTACCTGGCCGGTGGTCTCATACCCAGAAGTAACAATTTCAGTTGCCACATTAATCAGATTTCGAAGAAGGGCACGTTCATGAACAATTTTCGAATAATATTTGACATTGGCTGCCGTGGGAACTGAATTCACCAGGGAAGTTAAAAAAGCAGCCCCCCCGACTTCTTCCAATTCATTTTTTCCTCTCAAGAAATCCGTTAATGTTATTATATCGATCGGTTCATTTTGCTCATCCAGATCAACAATAGCCGAAAAAATTTTACGGTGAGATTCTTTATAGAAATCATCCCCGGTCATGATTTCTAAAACCTTATTTAAGGCTTCATTATGAAGGAGAATCGACCCCAAAACAGATTCCTCCGCTTCAAGGTTTTGAGGGGGAACTTTTCGAACTGAAATATCCATTGTGCTCACCTTAGCGCCGCCCTTCTTTTTATAGGGACTTGGTTTGCTCCTTCCCCCTACAAGATCCGAGGAAGCCTCTCCTTTTTCCACACCTTGCTCACTTTATAAATCCCCATCGGGTAGTACAAAAAAAACCTTTTTTGGGGGGGTTAAAATTTTTTCACCAAATCCGAGGTAGTTGTATCGGATGGTGGACCAAAAAGGAAATGGGCTTGCCCGTAGGACATCATTCCTGAAAATGCCTTTTATTTCCAAAAGGTCTTCCCTTTTAAAATACCGATTTCTTTTAAGGAACCTTTTCTTTTTTTACCCGATTCTGTATTCACAATAACCAGTTTGGGTTCCTTCTCTCCTTCCACCAACAAGATTCCTGGAATTCCCATGGACTGGGCATAAGAGCGAAGAACGGAATGGGATTCCCCATCGCAAACACGGTGGATCACCCTGTAACCCTGGTTTCTCAATTTCCGGGCAGCAAGGATGATTTGATTTATGTGTTTCCTTGGCCCTGCAAACAAAAGATCCGCGGTGGAAAAGGGAAGATGGCGTCCCTGACACTCCAAAGCAAGTTCCAACCGCTCCAGGTCGAAAGCAAACCCAGTCGAGGGATAAGCAGAACCAAACTTGGCAATGAGATTGTCATACCTCCCCCCTCTCCCAATCTCATAACCAACTCCTTCAGCAAAAACTTCATAAAAAACGCCAGTATAGTATTCCAGCCCCCTAATTTCTCCTAAATCTATCATTACACGATCTTCCACCCCATGGTATTTTAACAGGGAAAAAACATCTCCCAGATTTTTCAACGCTTTTCGGGATGTTGGGTTGGAAATCAAACCAGCGGCTTCTTTCAAAACTTTTTCACCACCAATTAGACCCACTAATTCCAGAAATTTTTTTTGCTCCTTTTTAGACATTTTGGAACTTTTAAGAATCCCTTTGACGACTCCCACGTCTTTTTTAATTAACGCTTCCTGAAGTTGTTTCTTTCCATCCTTACTTAGACCGGTTTTCTCAATAAAATTTCTTGAAATTTCAATCTGACCCAAAATCACTTTAAAATCGGATAACCCCAGGCGGGTGAGAGATTGAACTGCAATCCCGATCATTTCCGCATCCGCTTCAGGTCCCGAAAGGCCAATGAGTTCACCCCCAACTTGAAAAACCTCCCGCTCTCTTCCCTCATGTTCTCCCTCATGTCGAAATACGTTTTCCCGGTAGCAAAGCCGAAGGGGTTTGGGGTGTTCCGAAAAAAGCATGGCGACCATCCGTGCCACTTGTGGCGTCACATCGGGCCGGAGGATCATGACCCGGCCATTGGCCCGGTCCACAATTTTATACCCCTTCTCAAGCACCCCTTCCTCGATCCCCACGGAGACCACATCCAGGTATTCAAAAATTGGGGTAATAATTTCTTGATAACCCCATCGAAAAAAAATGGTCAATATTTCACGCTCGATCACCCTTTTAAGGTAGGCAGCCTCAGGAAGAAATGTGGCCACACCCTGGGGAATCATGGCTTTTTCCATTTGCTGAGATGAATTCATCTTTTCCACAAAAAAAGTTGGAGGACGACTTTGTTGAGGTTTAAGGGGAGGAAGTAAGAAACCCCAAAACTTGGGGACATCAATTCCTTGATGTTAACCTGGAAAACACCAGTCTTTTAATTAGAGAATTAGGGCAAATCATAATTGAATCTGTTTCACTGAAAGAATGTGAGGAAGTTTTTTAATTTTATCCAGAAGATCTCGGCTTGCAGGAGAATCAATCCCCACAACCGAAATGGCCTTTCCCCCCGACCGTTCTCTTCCTAATTGCATACTCGCAACATTGACCTGGTTATCGCCCAAAAGTGTTCCCAAACTTCCAATCACACCAGGTTTATCATCATTGCTCAACATAAGCATATGACCCCCGGGAGCAACCTCCAATTCAAACCCATTAATACTAACGATCCGTGGTTCTTTCTTACTGGAGAGGGTCCCTGCCAAAGAGGCAACCTGTCCCCCCGATTTCACCTTTAAAACAATAAGACTCGAAAAATTTCCGGAATCGGTTGTCTTAATTTCTTTTACCTCAATTCCCCGTTCCTTGGCCACCACCGGGGCATTAACCTCATTAATCGGTTCCTCCAAAATAGGGTTTAAAATCCCTTTCAGGACGGCGACACTCATAGGGCCCAGGGCCAGATTAGCCACCTCTCCTTTGTATTCAATGGTGATCCTTTCCAAACCCCCTTCGTAAATTTGCGCCAAAAACGATCCCATTTTTTCGGATAAGGTTAAAAAAGGCTGAATCACGGGAAGAATTTCTGCTGAAACCGAAGGAATATTAACCGCATTTCGAATTAAACCCTTTTGAAGGTAATCCACCACCTGTTCTGCCACCGCTAGCGCAACATTCTCTTGAGCCTCCGTGGTGGAGGCCCCCAGATGAGGCGTGAAAATAATATTATCCAATCCCAACAAGGGATGCTTCGGATCCACGGGTTCCTTTTCAAAAACATCCAAGGCGGCACCGGCTACCTTTTTATTAAGCAACGCATCATAGAGGTCTTGCTCATTCACAATTCCCCCACGGGAACAGTTGATGATTCGAACACCCTCTTTCATCTGAGCAATGGTTTTGGCGGAAATTAAATTTTTAGTATCAGGTGTCATCGGAACATGAACGGTAATAAAATCTGATCTCCGGTACAGATCAGGTAGATCAACCAATTCGACTCCTAATTTTCCCGCATTTTCCTGGGAGAGGTAAGGATCATTTCCGATCACATGCATCATTAACCCTTGAGCTAGCTTTGCCACATAGGAACCTATTTGTCCTAAACCGATAATACCGATGGTTTTGTTGTATACTTCTACCCCCGAAAACTTATTTTTCTCCCATTTACCTTCTTTAATGGAAGCGGTTGCCTGGGGGACTTTACGGGCCATGGCCAATAAAAGGGTAATGGTATGCTCAGCGGTGGTTACATTGTTACCCCCGGGTGTATTCATGACCACCACACCTCTTTTAGTGGCCGCATTTAAATCCACATTATCGAGGCCCGAACCCGCTCGCCCAATCACCTTCAATCGCTTAGCCGCTTGGATGACTTTCTCAGTTACCTTGGTACCACTGCGAATAATTAGCCCTTCATAATTCTCCACTTCTTTAATTAATTCTTCCGGGGTCATTCCGGTTTTGACCTGGACGTCAAGGCCCCCCGATTTTAAAATCTCGATTCCTTTTCCAGATATTTTATCACTTACCAATACTTTCAATGTTTATTCCCCATTTAATCGTGTTTTATTTTTTAAGAAGTAATTCTTGAGCGACCCCGACTCCAGTGCCTAACTTCAAGGGATGGCCCATTCCTTTTAAAACCATTTCAGTTGCCGCCACTGCCGTGATGACATCAAAGGTATCCGCATAACCCATGTGAGAAATCCGAAAGATCTCCCCTTTTAGATGGTCCTGTCCCCCCGCGGAGGTAATGCCATACTGGTCTCTCAGGTTTTTGTAAATAGTTTGGCCGTCATATCCTGTAGGGGCCATAACGGCGGTTAATGCATTGCTGGGGGATTCTTTTGGCAGAAGTTCCAAACCCAAGGATTTCATGGCTTCCCGGGTGGCATGGGCAAGGCGCTGGTGACGGTCAAAAACCCCCTGCAGCCCTTCAGGTTTTATCATTCGAAAAGCCTCTTGCAAACCCAAAATCAAGGATATAGCAGGTGTATAAGCAGTGGTGTTCTTTTTCAAATTATCCCGTTCCCGTTTAAGGTCAAAATAAAACCGGGGGGATTTCGCATTCTCAAGTTTCTGCCAGGCTTTTTCACTGGCGCTGACAAAAGCCAGTCCCGGAGGAAGCATCAATGCTTTTTGGGACCCGGAAATTACCACATCGAGGCCCCACGCATCGGTTTTCAGGTCAAAGACCCCTAAAGCAGAAACCGCATCAACCACTAAGATAGTATCAGGATACCCTTTGACCATTTCCCCCAATTTTCTCACATCATGGGCAACCCCAGTGGAACTCTCACTGGCCTGAACAAAAACCGCCTTGATCGAAGGGTCTTTTTTTAACAGCTCAGAAACTTGGTTGGGGTCAACCGCCCGCCCCCATTCAACTTTAATTTCTTGCGGTTGAATCCCATAGGCTTTGCAAAGCTTGGTCCAGCGCTCACCAAACTTTCCCCCATTAATAGTAATGGCTTTTTCACCGGGGGAGAGAAAATTAGACACAGCAGCCTCCATTCCCCCGGTTCCGCTGGAAGCAATAATCATCACATCCTGTGTGGTTTGAAAAATCCATTTCAGGTCTTCCCGGACGGAGGCCACCACCGGTTCAAAATCAGCTGATCGGTGGTGAATCATGGGACGTGACATCGCCATTAATACTTCGGAAGGTACCGCAGTGGGACCTGGGGCTAAAAGATACCTTTTCTGCATAAACTCTCCTTTTGATTTTCCCTTTTTTATAAACCCTATTTTATTAAACCAAAGAGGGTGCTAAATTATCATGCCCTTATTTTTCTGTCAAGGAAGAAATTCGCAAAAATACTGAAAAAAATCAAAGAAATGAATGAATTAAGGTCAACACGCCTTTCTCTGATTAGGGACTTCGGGAAAACCGGTAGGTCTCTCCTTTAATTCAATAATTAGGGTTGGAGCGGGAAGAACCTTCCATCATTTAATGATTAACCCAGAAGGGGATCCGAAATCATCCCATTTCTCATTTCCGGTTGACCCTTTCATCCAATTCTTATAAAAAGAAGAAAGAACACTAGAATTCACAAAAACCAAACAGATCGTCGAAGAACTCTAGGGGGCCCTTGAAACCCGTTTCTGTAATCATATTTGACCTCGGAAAGGTAATTGTTGACCTTTCTCATTTCGAAATTGCGGCGGCCCTTGCCGAAAAATCAAAACATCCCCGGTTTCAAACCCCGGAGCTATTATTATCGGAGGTTTTTGATAACAATGAACCTCTCACAAAAGCTTTTGATGAGGGGAAATACTCCCCTCAAGAATTTTTTGAAATAGCCAAAAGCACCTTTGAATTAGATATTTCTTTTGATGACTTTAATATGAGGTGGAATACCAGTTTTAAAGAAAACGTAAAAGTAACCCAGTTGATCGAATATCTAAGACCTCGTTATCGCCTTTTTCTTTTATCCAACACAAACCCACTCCACTACAACTTTCTTAAAAAATCCATTCCGGTACTTAAAAAAATGGACCAGACCATCTTGTCTTATAAGGTAGGGCATCTAAAACCATCTCCAGAGATCTATCAGTTTGCCCTTCAAAAAGCGGGGGTTTCTTCTGAGCAGGTTCTCTTCATTGATGATTCCCCCCTCAATGTTCAAGGAGCCAAAAATTTGGGAATCCATGGGGTTTTATTTAAAAACGCGGAAGATCTTAAAAAAAAACTGATCCAACACAATATAAAAATTCATTGCTGTCCAAAATAATCTAAAAGTTGCAAATTGAGTGTTGAGAAATCAAGGAGTTATACCCCATAAACGGCCTTCCCCACATTTAGGTTGTTACGATCCCGTTATGCTGTCCAAGAGCGGGAAACGGAAAGTGATATTGGACAGGCTGCGCTCCCAAGGGTAAGACGTCAAATGGATTATCGATCCATTCCCATAAGTCACGATAAGTAAACAGGTTCCAGCGGAGAAAGGGACCAGATTCGATAGCGACCATCCAAGCTTTGATTGGAACGCAGATACTTGATCAGCAGCATGGCTAGCAGTGCTGTCCAAATCTGGATATACAGAGCGTTCTGGCTGGTCCCGACAAATGTCTTCACCTTCAGATTTTGTTTGAGCGCCTTGAAGAACAGTTCGATCGGCCAGCGCTCTTTATAGATCGCCGAGATCGTGCTCGCCTCGAACTTCATGTGGTTGGTCAGAAGCACGATCTCCCGCTCATTTTCCTGATCCCATACCACAACCTTTCGGAAGGTTTGAGGACAGTGTTTTTGAGCCTGGTAACCAGTAAAAACGATGAGTTGATCAGAGAGGATATTGCGGTTTTGAGGGATGCCTCGATGCTCCATCACCGTATAGTCGGCATTGTCTTTTAGGCGTGTGACAAAGAAGATGCCGCTGCGGGTCTACATGCAGAACAGTTTGTAATCGTTGTATCCACGATCCATGGTCACAATAGAGCCTGGGGCCAGAGGCACTTGACGAGCTAGGGTGACGTCGTGCTGTTTCCCATTGGACAGATAGACCTAGGTGGGCAGATATCCGTCATGATCCAAAAGCAGGTGCAGTTTGATAGCACCCTTTGTACGCCGGAACTCAGCCCAGGGAAACAGGGATAAGCAAAGGGAGATCGTGCTGCTATCCAGGGAGAGCAATTTGTTTTTGAATCGAAACTTGCGCTTGGCGGGTACGGCGTGTTTGCACGTATCCAGAGTTTCATAGAACAGATCACGAAACAGCTACCAGGGCCTATGGGTATTGGCATAAGAGAGAGTGGATTTATTGGGAGCGTTGTTCATCCCCAGATGCCGAAGCTTGCCCAGACAGCAAGCCAATCCACCACAAATCTCTCTGAGGCTTTTGGCTTGGGCTAATTGGCAAAAAAGCATGGCGACAAAATGATCCCAGCAATGAAATCCCTTCGCATAAGATTCTGCTTTGTGTTTGATAACCAGACGGTAGAATTCATTGCGCTTAAACAGGGCAATCAGTTGACCAAAAAGACTCGCATGACGTACCATAGGACGTCCTCCTTTTGTGAGTTTCCGTTAGTTTTTAGATCTCATCCAAACTCTAAAACTAATGGTGCCCCATCAGGAGGACTTTTTCAATGACTTCCTAAAACCGTTTTTGGACAAGAGTGATTTATTTTATATTTTCATAAAGTACCCTTAATGGGAGAAACTGTCAAAGGGAATGGAGGCCAACGAATCGGCTTATTTCACTTTTCTGTAAACTCAATGGTTGCTTTGAAGAAAAGTATTCTTTATCATTGAGAAAATGAGGTTCTTTACAATTGATATTCGAATCAAAAGAGATATTTTACTCACCTCCTTCTTTCTTTTCTTTTTTCTATTGTTCGAATCCCCTCCTCTTTTTGCCCAAGGAAAATTTCCTCCAACCCCTGTCAAAGTGGCAGAGGTCACTCAACAAACACTCGTTCAACCGTTAACTTTGGTTGGAACCGTAGAACCACGAACCCAAAGTGTTGTGGCCAGCGAGGTAGAGGGTTTGGTTGAATCTTTCCCAATCGAAGAAGGAACCTCGGTTCGCAAGGGAGATCTTTTTGCATCTTTGCGCACCGACACCCTTGAAATTCAACTCCGGGTGGTTGAGGCCCAAAGAAATGAGGCCCAGGCCAGGTATCAACGAGCCGATTCTGATTTGGAACGGTCCAAACGTTTATTTTTTGAAAAAGTCCTTTCTGAGAAAGTCCTTCAAGATGGTGAAGCGGAGGCAGAAGCTTGGGCCCAAAAAATTAGTCAGCACCAAGCTGAGATGGATCAGCTCAAAGACCAAATAAAAAAATCTAAAATTATTGCCCCCTATGATGGTGAAATTACTCAAACCCACACCCAAATCGGGGAATGGCTTTCAAAGGGAGGGGCCGTTGCAGAAATCATTGATCTTTCCCATGTACGAATCATTGTGGGCCTCCCAGAAAAATATATTCGAAACATTCGGGTGGGAGAAAACGTCCAGGTATCATTGGATGCCCTTCCGGACCGTCCATTTTCAGGGAAAATATTTTCCATAATTTCAAAGGCGGATCTAGAATCCAGGACCTTCCCGATCAAAATTGAGCTTGAAAATAAAAAAGGAGAATTAAAAAGCGGATTATTAGCCCGGGTTTCCCTTCCCGTTGGTCCCCCCGTTCAAACCCTCACGGTTCCAAAAGATGCTCTGGTTATTAAAGGGGGTCAAACCCTCGTCTTTATTGCAAACAAAACGGAGAAAGGATGGACCGTTTCACCCGTAAACATTAAAACGGGTCTAATGGTTAACAACTGGGTTGAAGTTCAAGGCCCTTTAAATATAGGTCAAAAGGTGGTCATCCGGGGAAACGAACGGCTTCGCCCCGGCCAAGAAGTAAACGTGATGGAGTAACCCATTCATGCGTCGAATGAAGCTTGTTGAATTTGCCATTCAATACCCGGTGAGTGTCACCGTTGGCGTTCTCATGGTGGTTCTCTTTGGGATCGTCTCTCTTTTTAAGCTTCCTATCCAATTAACCCCTAACGTTGAAAAGCCGGAAATAACGGTTGAAACCCGCTGGCCCGGAGGAAGCCCTCAGGAAGTCGAGCGTGAAATTGTAGAGGAACAGGAAAAACAGCTGAAAAACGTGGATGGCCTGGAAAAAATGACCAGTGAAAGTACCGATGGTCAAGGCTCTATTACTCTGGAATTCCCTGCTGGAACCAATATCGACTCCTCCCTCCTCAAGGTATCCAACCGACTGAATCAGGTACAGGAGTATCCCACCGATGCGGATGAACCCATTATCTATAATGTTAATCCCCGTACCAACGCCATGGGTTGGTTCATATTTCGTCCCTTGGATAACAACCCCATTAATATTTATACCCAGCGTGACTTTGCCGAAGATTATATCAAACCCAGATTTGAGCGGGTCCCAGGGGTGGCCACCAGCAATGTTTTTGGAGGACAGGACCGGGAGCTTCAAATCCTTGTGGATCCAATCAAATTAGCTGCCCGGGAAATCACCCTGTTGGAAATGGGACAAGCCCTCGATAGGGAAAACCGGAATATTAGCGCAGGTAAATTTGATGAAGGAAAACGCAGGTATTTGGTGAGAACCGTCGGGGAATATACCAGCCCGAAAGATATCGAAAACATCATTATTACATCACGAAATGGGAACCCCGTTTATGTTCGGGATGTGGCCGAAATTGAACTGGGCTATCGAGATGCGGACTTTGTTGTTCGACAGCGGGGAAATCCGGCCATTGCCATCAATGCCCAGAGGGCCACTGGAGCCAATGTGTTGGACACCATGGCCGGTCTGAAAAAGGCAGTTAAAGAATTAAACGAAGGTATTCTTAGAGAAAGGGGTTTTCAAATTTATCAGGTTTATGATGAAACCGATTATGTTAAAAGTTCCCTTACCCTGGTCCAGAAAAATCTGGTTATTGGCGGTTTGCTTGCGGTTTTCATTCTTCTGATATTTTTACGGAACTGGAGCAGTACCCTGGTGATTGCGGTTGCGATTCCCATTAGTGTGATTGGGACCTTTATATTTTTACAACTGTTGGGCCGTAACCTCAATGTGGTCAGCCTTGCAGGAATGACGTTTGCCGCAGGGATGGTTGTGGATAATGCCGTTGTGGTTCTGGAAAATATTTTCCGCCATCGGGAAATGGGAAAATCAGGAACACAAGCAGCCTACGATGGAACTGTAGAGGTATGGGGTGCGGTTTTGGCCAGCACCCTGACGACCATGGCGGTGTTTATCCCCATTTTTTTTATCGAAGAGCAGGCGGGACAGCTCTTTCGGGATATTGCCCTGGCCATCGCGGCAGGAGTGGGATTAAGTTTAATCGTAGCCATTACCGTAATCCCCAGCCTTTCCTCTAGAATTTTGAAAGCCAATAAACCTTCCCTTCCGGATAAAACACAGGAAACGGATTCAACCCTCTCTGAAGGAAAAAAAAATTTAAACCCTTTCCACACGGCAGAGGGTTTTCGGGATTGGCTCGCTAACACAACCTTTTTTATTTCTGGAAGCGTTTTCCACCGGCTGTCCATAGTGATTTTTTTTACCGTTCTTTCCTTTGTGGGAGCATGGCTTTTAATCCCAAAAGCGGAATACCTTCCAGAAGGAAACCGAAACCTGATTTTTGGCATTTTGTTTCCTCCTCCGGGCTACAATCTGGTTGAACTGACACACATGGGAGAAGTTATTGAAAATAACCTCAGGCCCTATTGGGAAGCCGAACCTGGCTCAGCAGAAGCAAAAAATTTGGGAGCCCCCAGTATAACCAACTTCTTTTATGTGGCCCGGGGACGGATGGTTTTTATGGGTGCCATTGCGGACGATCCTCTCCGTGTAAAAGAACTGATTCCAGTATTGCAAAAAGCCATTTCTCCCCTTCCAGGGACCTTCGGCATTATCACCCAACCCAGCCTTTTTAGCCGGGGAATTGCTGGAGGGCGATCCATTGATGTGGAAATTACCGGGCCGAAATTGGAGGAGCTGGTAGGGCTTGGTCAACAACTGTTTGGGCAAATTAGCCCCCTCATTCCGGGATCCCAAATTCGTCCAATCCCCAGTCTTGATTTGGGAAACCCCGAAATTCAGGTCAAACCCGATCGGGAGAGGACCGCCGAATTGCAGCTGTCTAATCAAGAATTAGGTTTTATGGTCAACGCCCTGGTGGATGGGGCAAAGGTCAGCAATTATAAATTTGAGGGAGAAGAAATTGATCTAACGCTTAGGGGAAAGGATATTTATGCCAATCGAATCCAGGACCTGGAACAATTACCAATTTATACCCCGGGAGGAAAACTGGTCACCCTGGGATCGGTGGCGGACATCCGTTTAATCACCGGGCCGGAGCAGGTTAATCATATCGAACGGGTCCGGGCTATTACCCTTCAGGTAATTCCCCCGGAGCAAATTCCCCTCGAAAAAGCTATGGAAATGATTCAAAAAGAAATTGTAGCGCCAATGTTTGAAAGCGGGCAAATCGGAGGTTTAAACCGTGTGAGGTTGGCAGGGACGGTTGATGACCTTACCAAAACCTTTCATGCGTTTAAATGGAATTTTTTGCTGGCGCTGCTGATTACCTATTTACTCATGGCTTCTCTTTTTGAAAGTTTCCTTTACCCTTTTGTCATAATGTTTTCTGTTCCTCTTTCCATCGTCGGCGGATTTCTTGGTTTACACGCGGTCAATATCTTCACCTATCAACCCATGGATGTGTTGACCATGTTGGGTTTTGTGATTCTAATCGGAATTGTCGTAAATAATGCCATCCTTCTGGTGCACCAATCCCTTAATAATATCCGTGACCACCAACTTCCCTTAAGAGAAGCGGTCCGTGAATCGGTTCGAAGTCGTGTTCGGCCAATTTTTATGAGCGTCCTCACCACGCTGTTTGGCCTCTCCCCATTGGTCATTTTCTCTGGTTCCGGCTCAGAGCTTTATCGGGGAATTGGGAGCGTGGTTTTAGGAGGGCTTTTGGTTTCAACGATTTTTACACTTTTTGTGGTCCCCGCTCTTTTTAGTCTTTTATTGGAAGGAAAGGAGAAACTTTTAAATCCGGTCACAATCATTGGGGGAGAACCCAAGGAAGATATGGAAGTTTCTTCCGGAAGGCTTTCTACCTTTTGGAAAAGACTCAATGGGGTAAAATAAGGGGAAAATCCAACCTGAGAAACCCAATAAACCGGTCGATAAAAATTAAGACCAGGTGTTTAAAACTAAGCTCCTGAAGGACCCGTTGTTGGTGGGGAACTTAAATTGAGGACAATACTGGTTATGGTTTTGGTAACACCGTCCACCCCTCGGATTTTTGATATAACCGTATCGCTCAGCTCTTCAACTGACCCTGCTTCGATATAGGCGATAATATCATGGGAACCTGTAACCGCGTAAACCGATTTTACCCCCTCAATCCGTGTCATGGTTTTAAAAGCACTTTTGGTATGATTACCGGTAACATCTACCAAAATAAATGCAGATACGGACACACCTTACCCTCCTTTTTGCATGGATAAAAAATTTGAATGGAATAATGACATCTAAGAATGGCCAAAATTATATCTAAGGTTCCTTCTTCGCTCGGAACTTCTTCTCTCTCCCTCTCTTTGCTCTCGTTTTCGCCTTTCTATTTTTCCATCATTGACATTTCCCATAATCCGACGGTCTAGGCCATCCCGACGGTCTCCCCTTCTTCGATCCACCTAGGCCTCTCCTCATTGATAATACTTCTAAACCATAGCAAATATCATTTAGATTAGTCAATCATTCAGCACAGTCTCTACCAACCAATGCCCGATTAAAAACCGTCCATCTGGGTCCGAATATTCTCTCAATTTCCGGGGCCATTCCCCTTTTTACTTGTTACGTTTTTAAACCTGTTTTTCCAGTTCACTTAAAATTTTTTGCTCTTTTTCCTTGGTTATCCCGGGCAAAGTCCGTAAGAGGTGGGACCGGGCCAACTTTTCCAAATCATTCAGTGTTTGGATTTTTAATTTGAAAAATAAAAATCGCGCCGTCTCCTTGGGAAGCCCGGGAACATTGAATAAAGCCGATAGCCCATCAGGAACCCCTTCGGAGGTATTCTTATCCAGGTTTAACGTCCCTGTAGCAAGGATTTCTTCAATTTTATTTGCCAAATCTTTTCCAATCCCATTTAAATTCTGCAATCCTTTCTCCTGGGCAATCTCCTCAATATTTTTTTTGGTATTGGAAATGGTATGGGCAGCCTTTCGGTAAGCCCTCACTCTGTAAGGGTTATCCTTCTGACATTCCAAAATTTCCGCTACTCTCAAAAGTATCTCCGCAACCTCTTGATTTGTCATCTTTTACACCCGGGGTAAAAAGAGATTCTTGACTTTAACCTGCCACTCTTTTACCTTTCCTGTTTGTTATTCCAACCCTCTTTACTGGTCCTTATCAATGAAAGCACCTTACCTCCATGGGTACAGCCTCGCCGAACGAAAACGACTGATTGATCAGGCAAATTATCTGAAGGAGACGCTTTATCGACAAATTCGTTTCCCGAAAAAAGGAAAGGTTTTAGAGGTCGGTTGTGCTGTTGGTGCCCAGTTGGGAATTCTGGATCAACGCTTTCCAGGAATCCATCTTTTGGGAGTCGATCTTTCATTACAACAACTGTCTGAAGCAAAAACCTACCTAAAAACCCAAGGGATAAATCGCCCAAATCTGGTACAAGGAGACGCCCGAAAACTTCCATTCTCAAAATCTTCTTTGGATGCCATTTTCACCTGTTGGTTTTTCGAACATGTTTCACACCCCATCATAATCCTCAAAGAATGTCGAAGGGTCCTTAAACCCAAAAAACGTATTTATATGACCGAAGTGGAAAACAACTCGGTATGCATCTGGCCGGAAAGCAAACCTTTTAAACGATTTTGGAATGCCTTTAATAAAACACAATTATCCTTCAAGGGCGACCCCTTTGTAGGAAAAAAACTTTACCCGTTATTAAAAGAAAGCGGTTTTTCCAAAATTAAGGTATATCCCATCACCTTCCATTACAACCAAGGGTCCCCCCAAGGGTTTACCCGCTTCGTGGCATTTTTTTTCCGGATCGGTCAAAGCGCCGTAAAACAAATCGTTCAAAATGGGGGAATAACTGAAAACGATGCCCGCCGTGGCCTCCGGGAATTCTGTCAGATTGCTAAACATCCCAATGGGGTCATTTCCTTCACATGCTACAGGGGAATCGGTACCCGTTAGTTTTTTTTCCTTTTTTGAAGAATCTGGGAAAATTTTTCAATAGGATTGCGGGCAGTGTCAGAAACTGGACCGTCCGTCAAGAACCCAAATTAACGGAAATTCGGGCCATGGCCTCAATATCGCTCGCTTCGATGATATTGACAAAAACATGGGGGCCACGGACCGCATAGTGTCCCGTATACCTTTCCCCCCATGGACTCGATCTCTTTATTTACCTCCTGGAACCCGTTTTCGCTAAACCCAAACCACTCCAGGCTACTCCCACAATTTTAAAAAGTCAAAATCTGTTTTCAGAAAGAAGAATATCCATTGAAAACATAATTATTTTTAATCAATTCAATAGCTTAAAAAATTAATTTAAAAAGGAGAACCTCAAATACACTCAAGAAAAATCAAATTTAAAAAAGCAAAAATTTCTCTTGTCCACACTTAGCGGTTTGGATATAATACCCCCTTTCCAATAAAGGGTTCTATTTCCAAACTGATAAGGAGATTAAATCATGGCAGACGCTTTAGTGGTGACCTCGAAGATTAAAAAGTTTGTTCGGGAAAAATCCGGTTTTAATACCTCAGCCGAACTCATTGATGGGTTAAGCCAAAAAGTTGAAAAAATTTGTCTGGAAGCCATCGAACGGGCTCGAGCCGATGGCCGGAAGACCGTCAAAGGAAGAGATTTGGATCTTGGCTAAAGCCCTTTCTTGACAGGCCCAAACCAGAGTGTTACCATTCCCTTTAAAATAAATGTAAAAACGTGTGTGGGGCTGTAGCTCAGCTGGGAGAGCACGAGGCTGGCAGTCTCGGGGTCAGGGGTTCGATCCCCCTCAGCTCCACCAGAATTTTTATCCCGCCTAAAACTAACCCACTCTTTCTTTTTCTAAAAAAAGTTTTCCCATGGAAGTGGAGCGAACAAAGGTTTTAGGCAAGTGGCTCCCCCCATTCTTCGGGGTTAGCAGTCCTGGATTTTTCAGGACGCCCCAGGGGATTTTTTTTTGCAAGACCATTTTTCGGAATGCCCCCTCCTCCGTTTTCATTAGAATAAGGAAAAACCTGTTTTTTTGTAATCAGCAGGCCCGCTTTTTTACCGGAGTAAGTTTTAAACTTTTTTAAATACTGTTTTTTCTCCCCCTTGACTCCTTCAAAAAAAAAAGAAATAGTATGCGCCCATGACACCATACGATTCCCCTAATAGTGGCGGCTCCGGAAAAACCGTTCATCCTTGTGAGCACTGTGGAACGGATGATGAACCCACCCATCCGGTTCAAACAGGAGGCGGTTTTCTAGTTCTATGTGCCACATGCCGTTCAGAAGTAATCGGGGGAAGTTAATACAGAAATATTACTTTTTCAAATGGGGTTTAGAAATCCACCTATTCAGGATACTACCCTTAATGTTTATAGCCTAAATTTACAGGAAAAACTCCTTCCCTTGCACCCTCCCCCTTTTTTTTAAAAGCCTTTTCCAGACTGAAATCTGGATCCCATTTTTTAATTATTCACCTCTGTCCCCTAAAACTGCCATCTTTAAAATTTCTGCTATAATTAGAAAGATTTATATCCTATTTCAACCACCACTTGAATAAAGACACAATATGATCCAGGATATTCGTTTACATGGTCTGGTGACCGATACCATAGAATATTTTGCTACCGTTGCTGGTGAGAAGGTCAGTCAACGTTTTTTTTATGAAACCGCTTCACCCCACCAGGATACGATCATCCGTTTTTTTTCACCGGGAAATGAATTTATCATCGGAAAAGAAGCCATTCATTATAAAGGAAATGGCGGGAGTTTCTGTGAATATATGTTCGGGATCAACCAGCCCATTAAGGACATGATCAAGAAGGAAGTAGTAAACCGACTTGTCATGAACGGTGCCATTTATGAGCCCAATATGGGCCTAATTCACTTCACAGACCAGACCACTGGTTCTCAAACATATGATGAAATATTTCTCCATGGCAACGCCCTTGCCAATTATTTCTTTTTTATTAACGACCCCACTCCCATCGACACCAAAAAGCAGCAGGAAAATTTCCTAAAAACAATGGGTAAAAGGCTCAAGCATTCCCTCGCAGTTGCGTGGGAAGATGACCTGAATATCCTTCATGAAATTTTTAAAACCTTAAATAAACCGAACATCACGGTTTTTTTATTTAAAATTATTCATACTGCCAATAAAAGCTTTTTCAATGCTTATAAACAATTTTATGAAGAAACCAACGGGATTAATCCTAAAGACAATGTAACCCTGGATGATTTAGGAAACCAATTTCAAATTTCAACTTATCAACAGGAACGGATCAAAATCGATGTGATTTACAAACACTCCCATAACAAACGGCTCATCGATTCCTATAAAGAGAACCTGGTAGAACTTTCCAAAAACCCCCAGATGACTTCCAGTGACATTGCAAGGCTGAACCGCCTAAGGTCCCTTGGAATCCGGCAGAATATTCCCATAGAGGTTTTTCTCACCATTGATGAGCTTTTCTTAAAAGGAAAAAATCTTGCCCAAATTGATGAACCTCAATACCTTTCCACCGCCCGGGAGATTCTCGAAGGTCTTTTCCTGAATACCCACGATGAAAACATAACCATTACAAAAGAGGACATTTCCCTTTTATTGAGGGCTAAATTAGAAGCATTAGAGAAACGAGATTTTGGATTTGAAGGGTTATTACTGGAAATCGGAAAAACCTGTGATGACCATTCTAGGGAAACCAATGATTCCCAGTTTCTGGAAAAACTCGGACACATCATTACCTTTTTTGATCGTTGCGATGCCACCTACAATACCCTCAACCAAATCGTGTTTATGGAAAACATTGATGTAAATGAAAAAATGCTGAGAACCGTTTATAATAATAAAAAAATTTTTCAGGACCTCTCACCCCAACTCTTTAAGGAAATTTTCATCAATAAAATTTTAAAGGACCGTTACCTCACAGATTTTGGCCGCCGGAAAATTTATTGCCTTTTTCATGGGTTAAAAGAGATAGAAAACAACAACAAGTCTCTGATGGATGTAATGAAAGAGGTAATAACCATCAATCAAGAAATGAAGATTTATAACCTTATTCGCCAATTAATCAAAAAACAACCCCAGGATATTTTTGACCCATTAAAGGATCGGAACGCAAGAGATCTTTTGCGGGCTAAATTAACCAGAGAGTTAATTAAAAAAGACGCCATCCATAAAGATATTCCCGAACACCTTTTCCAGAAAGTCATTCGGGATATTCTTCAAGAAAAAAACTATTTGGAGGAAATTCTTCCTCATATAATCGAGAAACCCGAAAATCACCTCAGAGAGAATTTTCTTCAGGAAAGCGGGTTGGATCGATATTACATTGAAGAAGTTGAAAAGGACCATTTTGAATTTCACCACCTATCCGAAGAACTCCTTGAGCAAATCCAAAAGAATAATTAAATGTAAAACCTTCTAAATTAAAAAAGTGGTTTGGTAATAGGCTTCCCCTTTTCTAAAACCATTTTATGAAGGGGCCTAATCCTTTTTTCCTGTTTTTCTGCCCAAAAACTCTTTGGTCCACCTAGGAGTCTGTCGGACTTTCCCGATAAAAATATGATATAGTCGATTATCTTTTGAACACACATTCGCGAGGTAGAACAGAATGAGCGCAAAGTTTATCGATTATGATCAATCAACACTCTATTTATTGCCGCCGTCGCTT
>DASWJH010000073.1 GCA_036397255.1 Nitrospiria bacterium | reverse complement strand
GCACCCTTGGAAGTTCCTTCACACTCATCTTCAGCATGTCCTCTCTGGCCATTCTGCCCTCCTTCCATGTCAGGGCATTCTATCAGCCAATAGGACATTTCTATTTTGGGCAAATAGGACATTATCATTTTGGGATTACAGGCATGGAAAAATTTTCATCCATAAAAGGAAATAAAAAAAATAGAGAATGGATTCTTCTTACCAGTTTTGGTATAAGCGGAACTTTAATAAGATTGGTAAACCTGGTTTCCTTCGCTTACCCTCAAATTAAGGATGGTGATAATGGAAATTTTTGATGAAAAATTTAAAAGTAATAAAATTAGTTATGTTTTACAATGCCTTTTAGCGTCTTCAACCGTTTTTATTATTTTGTTGGTTTTGGATGCAAAAAACAATGCGGTTGTGATTTCTGCTTTAGGGGCCAGCTCCTTTATTGCATTCACCATGCCTGAAAGGGTTTCCTCCAGGCCAAGGTACCTCATTGGGGGGTACATGGAGGGGATAATATCAGGAGGTGTGATTCATGCACTTTTGCCTTTTATTTCCGGGATTTTTTCAAGCGGGATATTAAACTATGCATTTTTTGGGGCGCTGGCGGTTGGGTTATCCATTTTCTTGATGGTGGTGATCCAAACGGAACATCCCCCGGCAGCAGGGCTTGCTTTGGCACTCATCATTAATGTGAGTGGACCCTCTTCACCTTAATTGTGGTTTTAGTTGGCATTATTTCTTTATCGGTAACCAGGGAAATTGGTCGCCATGCATTGAGGGATTTGTTATAAAATTCCATTATGAATAATAAAGAACTCCGTGAAAAATACAGGTCTATGGCCAAATGGTACGATTGGGCTGAGGGGATTCCGGAGGTTTTGGGTTTGAACCTTCTTAGAAAGAAATTAATGAAAAGGGCATTTGGTCGAGTCCTTGAGGTGGCTGCGGGCACCGGGCGGAATTTTAAATACTATCCTGCAAAATGCCGGTTGACCGCGGTTGATATGAGTGGGGCCATGTTAGGCTTTGCACAAAAAAAAGCCAAAGATCTTAAATGTTCAATTACCTTTTGTTTGATGGATGCAGAGAAATTGGGTTTTCCGGATCAAAGTTTTGACACGGTGGTCTCTTCCCTTTCCACATGTACCTTCTCTAATCCTGTGGGTGCCCTAAAAGAAATGGGGCGGGTTTGCCGAACAGACGGACGTATTTTACTTTTGGAGCATGGCCGAAGCAGTTGGGAAAAAATAGGGCGCTGGCAGGATAAAGGGGCGCCCAAACATGCCGAAATGTTAGGTTGTCATTGGAACCGAGAACCCCTTGACCTGGTCCGGGAAGCCCATTTGGTTCCTTTTACTTTTCACCGGACTTTTTTCGGGATGGTCCAAGTCATTGAAGCGATGAGGGAGCCCGTAATGAGTGAAAAGAGTTGAAAAGGGGTGAGTAAATTATTGTCTGGGTCTCTTTAATTGGATAAGAAAAAAAATAACCATTCCTTAAAAAAACAAATGATTGATTTTTTTTTCTTTTTAAATAGAAATGGATCTTTTAAAAGACCCGGAGGGGAGACTTTTTCTTGAATTTCAATTACAAAGTTTTTTTGACCAAATTGAGATCAAATTTCCCCCCATCCCTAAAATTTCAATTGACTTTTATTTGACCTGAAATAGGTTTACAGGGGGATAGACAAATACCAAAAGGGGGGAAAGGAATCCACTTTATTTAATTGAAGTGTTTTTTGACAATCTCCTGTAGAAATTTCGGAAATTAAATTAAAAATTTTAATTCAAAGAATTTCAATCAAATTCCCCTTAATTTTTAAAATAGACTATCCGGGGAATTTAAACACAGAACTTTTTAAGTTTCAAGGAAGTTTTTCAAGAAGACCAAGGCGATCAGGATTTAGTTTTCGGTTCCCGATACCTTTTCGGTTACTTTTATAAGGGCTGAAAAATCTTCATTCCCTACTTGCGCCATTGCGGCCTCATACAGTGCATGATTGGTTGCCAATTGGGAAAGAGAAAGGCATTGGTGATGGGCTTCTTCCATGGCAAGATGTATGTCTTTGGCCATATGTTTAACCGAAAAATTGGGATTAAAATCTCTGTCCATGACGGCGATCCCTTTCATTTTAAGTAGAAATGAAGAAAGGGCACTTGAGGTGAGAACCTCCAACATGGCTTCATGATTCAAACCTCCTTTTTTTCCCAAGGTCAGTCCTTCAAAAAGGGCCTGCATAGACCCTGCAATGATCAGGTTATTCACCAACTTCATTCGGGCCCCAGAAGACACAGGTCCCATATGTACGATTTTTTTAGAAAGAGGTTTTAAAATTGGGTTTGCTTCTTCTAAAACTTGGGGATCTCCGCCTACCATCAACACCAGTTCTCCGGATTCTGCCGCGGGTTTACTTCCCGTAACGGGGGATTCAAGGAATCGAACCCCTTTTGTTTTCAGAGCATCATTAATCTTTTGGGGTGTTGCGGGATCTACGGTTGTAAAATCAATTAACAGGGATCCTTTTGAGAGCCCTTCGATGATTCCATTTTGACCCAATACAGTCTGAAGAACGGAATGGGGATCTGCCAGCATGGTTAAAACCGCATCTTTATTTGACGAAGCCTCTTTTGGAGTTTTGGCCTCCTTTGCCCCCGCTCGGACCAGATCCTGAGCCTTTCCAGGAGTTCTGTTCCACACCGTGATTTCAAAACCTGCATCCAAAAGCCTTTTACTCATTCGGCTGCCCATGATTCCAAGGCCTAGAAACCCAATTTGTTTCATCCTTTGCCTCCTATCTAATGACTATTTTTCAAAAGATATGAACGTTTTTTTTAATGCCAATAGTCTATCACAATTTGTGGTTCCTATTGCTTAACCAATGATTAAAAGAGTAATCTTTCCAGGCTAACACAATGAAAGAGCGAGGGAAGAGAATTGGTGGGTAGGTTTGAAAAAATTGGAACAGGAAAGTTTGAAGTGGGGGGGCTGTGGGATTGGTTCCAAGGTTTAATCAAGCGGTATGGGAGGCAACCCAAGGTAGGCCTTGCCTTGGGAAGCGGGGCCTCCTGGGGGGTTGCCCATGTGGGCGTTCTTTCCGTTTTTCATGACCTTCAGATACGCATTTCTTTTCTTTCCGGAAGCAGTTCCGGGAGTTTTGTGGGGGCTTTATATGTGGGCGGGATTGAAGGAGAGTTGTTGGAAGCCTGCGGAAAGGAATATCGCTGGAGAGATGCAGGAAAATTTAACTATTTTCCAAAAATGGGAATTGCGACCAACGACCGAATGGCATCTTACCTTGAAAAGAAAATTGGAAACCCCCATTTTGAAGATTTAAGGATTCCGTTTTTTGTGGCGGCTACCAACCTCACCACTGGAACCATTAAAATTTTTAATAAGGGCCCCGTCCTCCCTGCCGTCCAGGCCAGTTGTGCCATGCCAGGAATTTTTGCCCCGGTTGAAGTGGAAGGGGAGTTATATTGTGATGGGGGGTTGTTAAATAAGGTTCCATGCCAAATTTTAAAGGATGCGGGAGCGGATATTGTGATTGGGGTGGTGTTGAGTTCAAGCATTCAAATGAAAAGGCCCACCAATTTGGTTGAGGTCATCGGCCGGTCTTTTGATATTGCCCTTTTTCGCCAGGCCTTTTCAGACTGCAAATCCGCTGATTTAATCGTCCGTCCGAATGTCAGTGATATCTATGAGTTTGGTTTTGAGCAAAATGAGATTTTAATTCAACGAGGAAAGGAAGCGATCATTAACAGTTTAAAACAAAAAGAGGAGTTTTTACCTTCACTGAATATACCCAAACCCGATTCATTTAGGGAGTAAACCGATCTGTGGTCAAAGGGATGGTTTTTTTACTTCGTGGTTTTTTTTTGATTCAAAAATCGGGAATCCGAAGGTATGTTTTTGTTCCATTTTTGATCAACCTTATAATTTTTTCTTTTATTATTTGGTTTGGGGCCAGCCAATTTAAACGCTTCATAGACCTTTTATTGCCCATCTGGTTGAACTGGCTTGAGTGGCTCCTTTGGCCATTATTTGCCGTTGTCATATTGGTTATTGTTTTTTATTTTTTTATTTTATTCTGTAATTTAATCTCAGCTCCCTTTAATGGGTTGCTTTCTGAAGCGGTTGAGGTTCATCTCACAGGAACCCTAATGCCTTCGGAGGGTGGAATAAAAACCTTAGTCATGAATATTTGGCCCGCCTTTATCTCGGAAGGGAAAAAAATTTTTTATTTCCTTTCCCGGTCCCTTCCTTTACTCCTTCTGTTTATTATTCCGGGGATCAATGTGGTTGCCCCGTTGGTTTGGCTGGTTTTCAGTGCCTGGATGTTGGCCCTGGAATTTGCTGATTATCCCATGGGAAATCATGGGTTATTATTTAAAGAGCAGCGTTCCAAACTTCAGGAAAAACGCTGGATGGTACTGGGCTTTGGGGGAGCGACCATGATTCTTTTAATGATTCCTTTTATCAATTTTATCGTCATGCCCACGGCCGTTGCCGGGGCTACTGTCATGTGGGTGGAGGAGTTTTCCGGCACGGATTGAAAAAATATGAGGGAACCGGAGAATATTGAATAAAGGTTTCACAGCAGGGCTCTGATTTTTCGTCCGACAACGTCCGGATCTTTTATCCCGGAGAGCCTTTCCTTCCTACCGTCCTTTAATTTTATGACCACATTCCCACAGTTGAACAAACGTTCCAGTGGACCCTGTTGCTGACTGACGGATTCTATAGCGGAGAGTGGAAATGACTGTTCCTCTTTCCCCAAAAATCCCTTTGCACGGAATACGGCATGACGGGTGACCCTGTAATGGGTGGTTTGGTGAAAATAGAGTGGGATGGTCAAAAGAACAGAAACCAACACAATTTCATAAAAAGCATTTTCCCCAAGCCCTAATCTGAAGGAAACAACAGCGCGAATTCCAATAATCGTTACAAACATCCAAATATAAATATAGGAACTCCAGGCGGGTTTTCCTTGCCAAACCAAGGGAGCTTCCCGTTCGGGTTGACCCATTGCATGAAACCTCTATTTGGATAAAAAGAACGGCTAAAGGGTTTAGTTGAGCTCCTTGAATATTCCCTGGATGTCAAGGGGGACAAGAACAATTTCAATTCGCCTGTTCTCTGAACGGCCCTCCGGAGTTTCATTGGTGGCCATGGGGCGAAATTCACCATATCCCACCGAGGATAAATATTTTCCTTCAAGGCGGCCTTCTTCTTGTAAAAACCGGAGGACATTGGTGGCCCGTTGTGTGGATAATTCCCAATTGGTCGGAAAACGTTGCCTCAGGTTTCCACCAATCGGAATATTATCGGTATGACCTTCGATCCGAATCTCTTTGTCATGAACGGTTTGAAGAATATTTCCCACCTTTTGCAAGATTTCTTTTCCCTTTGGTTTTACTTCAGCGCGGCCCGAATCAAAAAGAATTTTTTCAACCAGGTTTACAGAGAGTTTATCTCTGATTTGAGTGACTTTAATTTCCCCTTTTTCAATTTCAGTTTTCAAATCCGTTACCAGGCTTTCATAGGTTCCCTTAAGACGATCGATTTCAGCATCTTTCTGCGCCTTTAGGTCATCTGCCTCTTTCTCCTTTTCCGCCCTAATCCGTCCCGCTTTTCTCTCCATTTGAATCACTTGCTCGTTGGCTTGTTTGATTTCCAAATCCTTGTTTTCGATTTCTTCTTCCAATTTCTTTATCTTCCCCTCCTGTGCAGAAATTTGATCCTTTAGCTTTGCGCGCTCGGCGGAACTGGTTTGTTCAAGGGTCAGGAATTTAGATTTTGAAACACAAGAAAAAATTAGTGGAATCGAAAAACCCACAACAATAAGGTATTTTAAGAATAGCATTTTTTCCCTCCTAACTTTCCTCGTTTGATCGCTCTGTTTTTCCAGGAACAATGCTTCGGTATGTGATGATCCGAACTTTTTCCAGTGTGATCAGTCCTTCCCCTATAAGGGTGTCCAATTTAGGAAGAAAGGATTCAATACGGTCCGGTCGGTCTACGATTTCAATAACCATTGGAAGGTCTTCCGAGAGACGAAGAATTTTGCTGGTGTGAATTCGGCTGTGAGCCCCAAAACCCAATACTCCTCGTAATACAGTTGCCCCCGCCATTCCATGTTTTCGGGCCTCGTCCACAATAACTTCATACAAGGGGTATCCCTTATGTTTATCGCTTTCCCCGATGAAAATCCTAAGCAGTTCCGCTTCAGATGGAAGTCTCATAAAAGGGTTTTATAACAAACGGCCTAAAAACAGGCCTAGGAATAAGGTTGTTATGCCGATCAGATTTTGGGCCATGAGGTTTCCCATGGCCATGAGCCACTGAGAATCCCTAAGAAGTTGGGACGTCTCAAAGGCGAAACTGGAAAAGGTCGTAAAGGATCCCAAGAAACCCACCAGTACGATCATACGGACTTCACCCCCAAAGGTGAATCGGTGTTCCGCAAGGGACCAAAACAAACCGAATAAAAAGCATCCCATCATATTGACTAGGAGCGTTCCCCAGGGAAACCCAAATCCAAAGGTTTTTTGAATGAACCCCGATAATCCGTAACGCACTAGAGTTCCCAGAGCACCTGCGGTTCCAATCCAAATTAACTTTTGAAAGAATGTCATTTCTGCTACAGCTCCGAGACTTTTCCCATCTCCGAAAATTAGATTCTAAGTGGACGATCATATTAGAATTAAGTAATGAATTTGTCAAACAAAGGGAGAGTTTGTAAACTTTTTCCCCCTACCAAAAAGAAGGGTTTAAAGGTTAATTCAGCGGATGGACAGAGGTTATAAAAAAGTTTACAATAACTTTTTCTTTAGAAAACTGGGTCTTCGTGTAATCGAGTGGGTAAAAATTGTTAAAAAGTGTTTAAGGTCCATACAGGGCAAGGGTCAAGTCAAAGTTATTCTGTGGTTGAAGCCTTTGAAGTATTAGAGGTTCCTGCAAAATCCAGTTCGTCATTCCCGAATGGTTTTATCGGGAATCCAGGATTCAAAAAATCAACATCTTCTGGATTCCCGCTTTCGCTGGAATGACGGGAAGGGCCTGGATTTCCGCTTTCCCCTGCCTGCAAGTGCCCGCCGGACAGGCGGGTAATGACAAAATTTACCCACTCACTTCCACGATGAGCCAGAAAACTTAAGGTGAGAAAGATGGGAAAACCCGAAAGGAAGGACAATGAATGGTTGCACAATCTATCCATGACCCTTCGTCAGCAGATTATGGCGGCATTGAATGATGAGGTTTTAACAGCCAGGGATCTTTCACAAATGATTCGTATTTCGGAAAAAGAGGTTTTAAGTCATCTTTCTTATGTGGCGAAAAGTATTCATCCACCAAAGCGGTTCCTTATTATCCCATCGGTATGCAACCATTGCGGTTTTGTTTTTGAAGCTCGGCGTCGTTTGACTGCTCCAAGCGGATGCCCTCAATGCAGGCATGAAGGGGTGAGTCCACCCGCTTTTGGAGTTCAAGCAGATAAGGAATAGAATTTCTCCTTGGCATCCTTTCGAAAAAAGCAAAAGGGTGACGTGAAGAACACCCTGGCAGTTTACGAAGCACAGGCCGGGACTTTTTTGGCCCAATGGGGTAAGGAAAAATACAGAGTTCCCCCTTTGCTAAAAGAGGTCCTGAGGGAAATGCCAAAAAAAGGAATAATATTAGACCTGGGGTGTGGTCCAGGACAAGATATTTTCTATCTCAAGAAAAAAGGGTACCACCCCATCGGCCTGGATGGCGTGTGGGCTTTTTTAAAGTGGGCGAGGAGAAAAGATCCACAGGTTAAACTTATTTATGGTGATTTGAGGTATCTGCCTATTAAAAAAAATCGCTTGGATGTTATTTGGGCCGCCGCTTCCTTAATTCATGTTTCAAAACCGGATTTCCGAAAAGCCCTGAAGGGGATCGGATCCCTGATGAATTCCGGTGGAATTTTGGGAGCTACTTTTGCCCATGGGAACGTTTCCGGCCGTTTGAAAAAAGGGTGGATTCCTGGACGTTATGTTTCCCGGTGGTTAAAACAAGAGTTGATCGCTGCAGTGGTTTCCTCAGGGTGGAGCCTTGAGATGATCAAAACCGTTTCTAATCAAGAACGAAAAGGGAAATGGATTAATTTAATTGCCAGGAAAATATATTAAAAAAAACGAGGCTACCATGGGGATATTGTCGGTAATAATTGGATTCTTTGTAATTTTTTTAAGCCTGGGAGCAAAAACAGTGGATGAAAATGGGGGGGGTGAAAAGCCTTCATACGAAACACAGTTCCAATTTTTAAATCAAGGGTTTCTTACCCAGGAAAGGCCTGGGAAAAGGGTGGAAAAAGGGATTTTATTGGTGGCGGATCCCAAACTTCAGGGATCCTATTTTGAAAGGTCTGTGATATTAATTACCGACCATGGATCGGTTGGCTCCCTCGGGGTGATTGTGAACAGGCCTGCCTCCATGCGTTTGTTTCAGGTTTTGCCTGATATTGAAGAATTAAAGGACCGGTCCGATATTCTTTATGTGGGTGGACCGGTTTCCCCCCAGTCCCTGGTTTTACTTCTTAAAAGCCAACACCTATTTGATTCATCCTATCACGTTATGGATGACATTTATTTTAGTGGTGAGGTGGATACCTTATTAAAGGTTATCACTAAGGCTGATCCTGAAGATACTTTTAGGGTTTATTCTGGGTATTCCGGATGGGCCCCAGGGCAACTCGACGGGGAACTGGCACGGGGTGTTTGGCGTGTTCTTCAGGGTGTCTCAGGAGATATTTTTAATGAAGAGCCGGAGTCGGTTTGGGAGAAAATGATCCGAAGATCTAGTCAGCAGTTTATTCAAGGGAGGGAAAATATCGGTGTCACCTCAGTGGGATTGACGGATTCAGTACGATTGTTTTTTTGGGGGGAAAAATAAGTTTTTCGAAAGAGCGTTGTTGACGGATTCATCTCTATCTGATAGCATTCGGGTCACCCAAAAAAAAACCTTAATAAAAAGGAAAGACTATGAGCTTTAAAGCCAACCAGAAAGTTTTGGTGATCGATGTTGAGTCCACTGGATTAGATCCGACCAAGCATTCCTGTATCGAAATTGGGGCGGTTTTAATGGATGAAGAATTAAATTTGGTTGATGAATATTCCTCCTTAATTGCTCCCTTACCTGGTACAGAAATGAACGCAGACTCCATGGCGGTCAATAAAATCAGTATGGAAGAGCTAAAAACTGCTCCCGATTTTAAAATCGTAATTGAGGAGTTTCATAAACGATTTTGTGAGGGAGGTTCAATTCCTACTATTTTAGGTTGGAATGTGTGGTTTGATGTAGCCTTTTTACGAGGGTTATATGAAAAAATGGGCAAGCCATGGCCCTTCGGTCACCGTTTTCTTGATTTGCAATCCGTGGCTCAATTTTTTTCAGGGTTCCAAGGGGTATCTCTTGAGAAACTAGTGGATTCTTTACTCAAGGAAAAGCCAACCCACCGGGCCATTGATGATACACGGCATACGGCAAAGGTATTTAAAATATTTGCAGAAAAGTATCTAACCTCCACTTCCCCCTCGCTTTAAAGCTTTTCTTTTTTTGTAGGGAGAAATTGACCTCATAGTAGAGGGTGGGGATCACCAATAAAGTTAAAAGCGCGGACGCGAAAACCCCGAATAAAAGGGAAATGGCCAGACCCTGAAATATAGGGTCCAAAATAATCACAGAGACTCCCACCATCAAAGCAGGTGCAGTGAGTAGAATTGGCAGGGTCCGTACCCCCCTGCACGGTTTTTTTTGTGAAGGCACCTGAATTTTTTTCTGCCAATAAAAAATCCCTATAATAATATAGGATTCCCCACGACGAATTCCTTTTTATAGTTGGTCAATAACGGTTTTGAGTTTTTGCTGGACCTGCTGAGCAATTGGCCTCAAGTTTGGGTTATCGATGGCCTGCATCGAGGCAATGGGGTCAATGGCGGAAACCTCAACGGAACCGTCTTCTCTTTCTTGAAGGATCACATTGCAGGGTAGCATGGTACCGATTTTATCTTCCGCCTGAAGGGCCTGGTAAGCAAACGTTGGATTGCAAGCACCGAGGATTATGTATTTTTGAAAGTCTACATTTAATTTCTTTTTAAGTGTTTCCTTAACGTCGATTTCGGTTAATACCCCGAAACCTTCTTTACTGAGATCTTCCTTTACTTTTTTGGTCGCTTGGTCAAATGAAATGTTTAAAGTTTTACTAAAATAATATCCCATTGTTTTCCTCCAATCAAAATTGCTTTAAATTTTCGGTCTGTTATTCCAGCATACCGGTTTTTCGTTATAGGGCCATCATTGGGCACCCTTTCTTAAATGCGGATCAAATTAAATTTAACCCGACCCAACCGATCAGAAAAAACCAGTAGGGTTTGTGGAAAAAAACCAATGTTAGTCTTACGCCACAAATGTCCCCGCGATGAATCTTATCCAATCAGTTAGGGTCATTGCAATCCCCTCCTTTCTTTATTTTTAGATCCACAATAATTGAAAAGGATTTAAGAAAAAAAATAGAATAAAAATCTCATTAAAACCGATGTTTAGAAACGGGGCTTGACCTTAAAGCAAGGTTGATTTATTCTCACTTTTTGTTACCCATGACTGCCATACCCCAAACTAAATTGAGTGCTTTAAGAAGGTGGAAATCTCATGGGAAGTGAACCCTGTGTAGTGAGAGAAAATCCTCGGGCCATAAATGAGGAAATTGAGAAAGCCACCAAGGCACTAGATTTTTGCGAAATTCAAAGGGTTTATTGGGAACAGGAAGAGTGCATCATTATTCAACCAATTTTTCTCCCGGCTGTTATTGAGAAATTCCTCCTCCCAGAATTAAATCAGCTTCGCCGGTTTGTTCACCAAAACTATATTCCAAAACATAAAAAGGGGGGAAATGTGAGTTATTTTGTCATGAAGGAAAAAGCCCCTGCATTTATGGCTCTTTATCGAAATCCTGTTTTTTTGGATTTCTTGTCTCGCCTGGTCCAGGCACCGGTAATGGTTTGTCCAGAAAATGATCCTCACGCTTGTGCGCTTTATTTTTTTACAGAGCCGGGGGATCACATTGGATTCCACTATGATATCCCCTATTACAAAGGGGCTCGTTATACCGTTTTAGTGGGTTTGGTCCAAAACTCGGATAATTGCCGCCTGGTTTGTGAGCTTTACAAAGCAGCTCCTCATCGGGAAACCCTAACCCTTGATACCCCAACACCTCCGGTCCCCGGGATTCACCAAAGAGAAATTGCGGAGAGTCCCCACGTTTATTAAAGTTTTCTCCAAGAAATCCACACCATTCATCCCTTCTTTTGAAAAAAACAAAAATTTGTTGCTTTTTCATCTTTTTTCAGAAACGAGGAAAAAAATTTCCTATTTTCTGGAAAAAATTTCTTGAAGATAAAGCGTCGAAAAACCACCCTAAATAGGTGGGCCATAAAAATTTTAGAATATTCATTAGGTTATGGGTTTCCTCCTCTAAATTTCCCCCTTTAGGTTTTTAAATTGCAATCTATAAATAATAAATGATTCACATTTACCGAAATTTAAATCGGGTCCTTTTAGGAAAAATATGTTTCGTAAATTAATTTTTTTCAGCCTTTTTCTTTTTTTCTTTATTCCCCATTTTTCTCACCCTCAAATGAATCATGTCTTGGAATTCTCAGAACCTGCCCTCTATGACCCTGAAATTGCAACTCATGTCAGATTTGAACAACAGGTGATGGCGGTATGGTTTGATGAGGAAGCCACTCCTTCTGGTATTTATGGAATTCGATTGGATGGTTTTGGAGACCCCTTAGTTGAGGAGTTCCTCATTCAACCCATGCCCGGTTCCCTTTCCGTAACACCTGCCATGGTCTTTGATGGAACACATTTTTTTATGGTTTGGGAGGATGGTGTAAAAGGGGAAACAAAAAATAAAATTAAAGGGCTTTGGATGACTCAAGATGGGGAGAAAGAAGGGCCGGAGATTGTAATAAATGATGCCGCATCCATGAAGAGGGAAGTTCACCTTGCACAGGATGGGAAAAACGCTCTAGTGACCTGGGCCGATGATCGACATTCCCGATTTGATATGACCCAATCCCAAGGTATATCCATTTATGGGCAGCTGGTGAGTTTAGATGGTTTTTTGGTGGAAGAGGAACTCTCCATCGCCACTGGCATTTTTAACCAAACCGCTCCATCCATTACCTTTAATGGTTATGCATTTTTATTGGTTTGGAAGCGCGCCCACATTCAAGAATGTGGGTCAGCCATCATGGCAAAAATCATTTTTCGTTCCGGGAGTATGCCTTCTTCGGGTTTTCCCATTAGCCAAACCACATCGTGTAATTATGTCCTTGATCAACCCTCCGTATCAGCTGATGAAGACCGGTTTCTGGTGGTTTGGGGAAAATACAAGGGGAGAAAAGAGTTTCAGGTTTTTGGTCAGATCGTAGGTACCATGGGGGAGGTCATTGGAGACACTATTTTGATGTCCAAACCCAGGCTTCATCAATTAATTATTCCCTCGAATGGTTTTGATGAAACAGCGAATAAAGGCCGGAACCACCATTTTTAAGGAAATCAATTTCCACGCGAAATGGACCCCGGTTTTTTTAAAGGGGAGAGGCTTTTAATCACCTTTTTAGCATGGCGTCTAAAATCCCAATCTTTTCATTTACCCGTTTCCGTTTAAACTGAGAAAAACCACCCGCTTTAAGCCATTGGGTCACTTCATCCCAGGTGTAACACCGCCCGGTTTCAGTAAAAAGAAACATCATCAAGGCGAAAGAGGAGACATCGGGAGGGCGGGTTTGATTTTTATCGAGAAAATATTCTACGATGATGAATCTCCCCCCAGGTGAAAGGGCTTTTTTTACCTTTTTCAGGATGATTTGGTTTTGGGAAAGGCCGTAAATGTGAATTACATTAGAGAAAAAAATTACATCGTAGGGGCCACCATATGAATCCCTAAAAAGATCTCCTCCAATCACACTGATCTTTTTTGAAAGGCCCTCTTTTTTAGCTTCCATGAGAGCCACTTTGACCGCGGCTGGCCTGTCGAAAATGGTGGCATGCAACCCGGGGTTTTTTCTGGCGAAAGCAAAAGCGTAAGAACCCGCTCCCCCGCCAAGATCCATAAGGGTCTTTGCCTTTCCCAGGTGAATATGGCGAACCAGTTGGGGGGTGACATAGAAACTTCGCTCGTGCAGGGCCTTGGCAAAACGCGTTCGAAATTCAGGATCATCTTGCGTGTCGATGTTATCCGTGGGACGACCTTTTTGAATGGCCAGGGTAAGGTTCATCCAATCTTCCCAATGTTGGCCGGCCAACCAAAGAAAGTTGGTAATGGATTTAGGGCTGGTGGCATCAAGATATCTTTTGCTAATGGGGGTATTTCGAAACCGGTTTCCGTTTTTTGTTAATAGTCCCATTCCAGCAAGTGCATTGAGAAGGAATTCCATTCCTTCTGAAGAGGTACGGGTTTTTCGGGAAATTTCCTTGCCTGTTACCGATCTTTTTCCAATGTGGGTGAAGACATTCAATTCCACACCGGTGACCAGTGTGCGGGAATTGGCATAAGCATCTGCAATTTGAATCAAGTCTTCATAGGAACGAATCATGAGAAATCTTTTTATCAATTCAGAGGGTTTAGGTCAATCTTTTTTTCCATTACCTTCATCACCGGGTTGACCCCAGCCATTTCTTTGGTTTATGCTACCAGACTATGGAAAAACAAATACCCAATCCTTTTGGAAAACTTCAATACGGTAGCCTAATAAAAATTTCCGATCACTGTTACATGTTCCGAAATGTGGTGAATTCCGGAATTATCATTACAGAGGAAGGGGTGGCCATCGTGGATACCCAAATCAATGCTCCCATGGCGAGACGGGTCCTGAAAGCCATTCGAACCATTACCCCCGCACCGATCCGTTATGTGATCAATACCCATTACCATTGGGACCATTGGGCCGGGAATGATGTTTTCAAGGAGGCCGGTGCGGAAATAATTTCAAGCGAGCTCACAAAGTATTTCATGGAACGAAGAAACACACGCCAACGTGCCTTTCTTCGGTCGAGAGGTTTTTCCATCCCTGAAAATGACCCTGCTTTGCCGGACACCACATTCAATGGAGAATTGATGTTAACCCTGGGGTCTGTGCCCATTCAACTTCTCTTTTTGGGAAGTGCTGAAACGGATGATGCCACAGCGGTTTATTTGCCAACCGAGCATTGTATGGTCAGTGGGGATACCCTTATGACCGGAAGTTTTCCGATTTTGGGACAACCAGTTATGGGAGAGGGGTTATCCGATGACCGGTCCTGGATTAAGGCTTTAAATAAAATGAAAGCCCTTTCACCAGAAAAAATTATTCCTGGTCACGGGCCCTTGGGGGGAATTCCGGAAATCGATTTTTTTATTGACCTTCAGAACTATTTTATTAATTCAGTGGTTCCCATGGTGGAGCAAGGAATATCGTTGGAAGAGATGATCCAGAAGGTGGAAGCAGCTCTTCCGGAAAAATATGGTTCCTTGCCTCAGGTCTGGGGAACTCCTCGTTATGCGGTTTTACGCATTGTTCGAAACATGACCGGCTGGCAGGAATTAAAACCCTCTGCCATCCCACAGGTGGACCCGGATGTGTTGGGAATTCCGCTCAGGGAGATCAACAACCAGCCTGAATCTTTTATACGTGCGGCTGAGTTCTTTGAAAAAGAAAATAAAATTGATTTGGCCGTGGGAATCATTAATGAGGGCTGTGAACGCTTCCCTAAAGAACCATCTCTCTGGGTTACCCGGGGAAAGGTGCTCATTAAAGGGTCCCGAGTCGCCGGGTCGGTTTTAGAGCGGGCGGATTTCTTTTTTGAAGTATGCCGTTCCGCAGAAAAAGCGTTAAATTTAGATCCTAACTATGCCCCTGCTTTAATTTTATATGGCTCTTACCATGCCATGGGAGCTTTTCGAAATGGTGACGACCCAACGGAAGCGATGAATCTTCTGGAACAAGTCTTAAAACAACCTTTGGAACCCGCGGATGAAGCCAAGGCTCAATTTTACCTAGGAATTTGCTACCGGGCATTGGAGCGGGAAGAAGAAGCCGTTCCCCGTTTTCAACGGGCATTGGAACTTGATCCTGGTTATGCACCCGCTCGGATGGCTATGATGGGAGACGGAGAGATGCTTCGGGTTCCGGAGAGAATTACCGCAAAAGCCCCCAAACCTTTTTAATCCCCCCCCAACTTTTTTGCCATTCTTTGAAGTTGGTTTTTCCTGGAGGCCCCATTTTTCTTTTTTAGGTGGAAGGATATTCCTTAATTTTTTACTTTTGAGGACTGAAGGAGATAGGTTTTAATAAATTGGGTAATTTCTCCATCCATAACCGCATTGACATTTCCTACATCAAGGTTCGTCCGATGGTCTTTGACCATTTGGTAGGGTTGAAAAACATAGGATCGAATTTGGTTTCCCCACCCAATTTCCTTTTTTTCACTGGTCAACTGATTTAGCTCTTCCTCTTTCTTTTGTTGTTCCAGCTCAAATAGACGGGCTTTGAGGACCTTCATGGCCATAGATTTGTTTTTATGCTGGGAGCGCTCTTTTTGGCATTGAACCACAGTCCCCGTGGGAAGATGGGTGATCCTCACTGCCGAGGAGGTTTTGTTCACGTGCTGTCCCCCCGCGCTGCTGGCCCGGTAGGTGTCAATCCGGAGTTCTTTTTCATCAATGACGACTTCAATGTCATCAGAGACCTCGGGAAAAATAAAAACCGAAGCAAAGGAGGTATGACGGCGTTTGTTGGCATCGAATGGAGAAATCCTTACCAGTCGATGAACCCCTCCCTCTGCTCTGAGGTAACCATAGGCATATTCGCCGTTAACGGAAAAAGTTGCACTTTTAATTCCGGCCTCATCTCCAGGCTGAAGATCGATCATTTCCACCGAATAACCGTTTCGCTCCGCCCAACGGAGGTACATCCGTAAAAGCATTTGGGCCCAATCTTGGGACTCTGTTCCTCCGGCACCAGGATGAATGGCCACAATGGCGTTTTTGATATCCCTCTCACCCGAAAGAAGGATTTCTACCTCTAAGCGGTCGATCTGTTCTTGAAAATGCGTTAACCCCTGTTTGAGCTCTCCTTCCAGGGATTGCCCTCCCTCTTCATTGGAAAGCTCAAAAAGTAGAGTTAAATTTTCCTTTTGTTGGTCCAGGTCTTCCCAACGTTTTAATTCTTTTTCAAGGTGGGTTTTGTTTTTCAGGAGGCTTTGGGCCTTTTGAGCATTATCCCAAAAACCCTCCGCAACCATGGAGGTTTCAATTTGGTTAATTTGTTTTTTTATAGAAGCGGGGTCAAAGATACCCCCTTAGCTGATCCAATTTTTTCAAAAGTCCTTCAAATTTTTCCTGGGTTTCTTCCAACATGGAGTTTTCCTTTCTTTTTAATTTCAAGGTAAATGCTTGGAATAATGATGGAAAAAGACATTATAACACAGACCCAGGCAAAGATATCACCAAATTGGGTGTAAAAAGTCTTTTCATGATTTAGAAAAAGGGTTTCTCGAAGTGTGGTCCGTTCAAAAAGATTGGTTTTTTTTAAAATTCTTCCCCGAGAATCAATGAAACCTGAGATCCCCGTATTGGCCGCCCGGGCAAAAGAAACACGGTTCTCAATGGCTCGAAATACCACCATAGAGAAATGCTGATAGGGAGCGGAGGAGTATCCAAACCAGGCATCATTGGTGATGGTGGTCATCATTTGGGCCCCGTGATTAACAAATTTTCTGACCAGCTCTGGAAAAATCACTTCAAAACAGATCACCACACCAAATTTGGCTTTTGGGAGGTCCATGACCAGTGGGGTTTTTCCGGGGATAAAATTTCCGATCCCTTCTACCATTTTGTTGACAAATGAGAGAAGGGAGGAAAGAGGGACATATTCACCAAAAGGCACCAAATGCATTTTGTCATACCGGCTTTTTATTTGACCTTCGGGGGAAATCAAATAAGCGCTATTGAGAAGAACAGGTGCTGAATTTTCAAGAAGAGTGAGGGATGGGCTTCCAAAAAGTAGGGGGGTGGATTGGGCATGGGCGAACTGTAAAATCCTTTTTTGGTACTCAAGATTTTGATTAAAGAGAAAAGGAGTTGCCGCTTCAGGCCAGACCACTAAATCAATGCCCTTTTGCGTTTCCCTTTCGGTAAGGGTTAGGTAGGTGTTAAGGGTTTCCTCCTGAAATCTCCTATCCCATTTTATATCCTGTCCAATATTTCCCTGGATGAGGGCGAGGTTTATAAATGATTTTTTTTCTTCAGTCTGGGAAATTTTTGAATGACCGTAAAAAAGTGTGATTAAAAGAGCGATTAAAGTAAAAGCGGAAGAAGCCCATGGAATAGTTTTTCCTGACTTATTCTCTTTTCTCAGGAAAAAGAAGCAAACCCATTCGTAGAAAAAGACATTGACCAATACGATCAAGAAGGAAATGCCATAAACGCTTGTGGTATCTGCAATTTGGATGACCCAAAGCGATTGATATTGTGAATAACCCAACAATACCCATGGAAAACCCGTGAAAAAGTGGCCCCTCCCATATTCCAACATGGTCCAAAAAAGCGGGGCACTTATAAATAATGGGATGTTTTTTGAAGTGGAAGCCCAATGGGCCAGAAACGAAAAGGTAGCCACGTAAAGGGAAAGGTAAAAAACTAAAAGAAACATTAACAAAACACTGAGCACCCAAGGAAGCTTCCCGTATTGCACCATTGTATTGGTGACCCAGGAAATGGTTCCAAGAAAATAGAGTGTTCCTGAAATTCCCCCCAGCCAAAAAGCAGTTTTTGGAGTGACATTCCGGATGGCGAAAAATAAGGGGATGAGACAAAACCAAGCAAGAAAAGGAAACTCAAAAGAGGGAAAACAAAGGAAAAAAAGAATTCCGGAGGAAATAGAGGGGATTAAAAAATGGGCCAGGTTTTTTCTGGTTACCGATTCAATCAAAGGCTCCATCCGGGTGCGTTGGGATCGTCTGATTTTAAAAAAGCACGAATATAGCGTTTTAAAGCTTAAATTTCAAGGATTTAATTGGTTTTAAAGTGGAAAAGGATTTCCCTGTTTCCTTTTTAAAAAAAGACTGAAATTCCTATTTCTAGAAAACCTTTTCAATCCTTAAAAAGGACACCCTTCCTAAATATTAAGAAACCGTGAAATTTATATTGAAACTTTCCAATATTTTCAGTACTATGCAATTTCTTTTTAAAAAATACCTTTTTTGCCTCCAAATGGCATTAAAAGTGCTTTTATAAACAAAGGAATTACTTTTAATAAATTTTGCCATGAAATCCTGAAATTGGCATGCTTGGCCCGGGACCAGAAGTAAAAAGAAGAGGAAAATATCCGTTGAAACGGTTTAAACAGATCCTAACCTTGTTGGTTGTTTCCCTTTTTATAGGGGTTTTTGGGTGTGGGGGGGATGATGAGGGAGGCGGGGGTGGGGCAAGAGGTTCAATATCAGGGACCGTAACCAAAGGAGCGGTGGATAATGGTTTGGTCAATGCTTTGAATATTGCACCCGATGGCCAAAGAGGACCTACCCCGATTGTTCAAGGTCTAACCGACTCCAGCGGAAATTATTTCTTGTCGATTGGGGGTGCCACCGGTCTGATGGAATTGAATTTGAACAGTGGAAATTTTGTAGATGAAGTGACGGGTTCCCTTTTGGACCTTGCAGGGCGAAATCCTCTGAGAACCTGTATTGACCCCCTAAATTCCGGAGAAACCAGATCCAATGTGGCCATTACTCCCTATACCACCTTAGGATGCATTTTAGCCGATTTTAAAATTTTAGATGGCAATTCTGCCTCCTCCGCCATTGCCTCCGCCAATCAGGAAATGAGCAGTCAACATATTCAGGTCTCCGGTGTGAATTTGATCAACCTTAATATAACCAACATAATCCCCAATGTGTCTTTATCCAATCCCATTGATTTTACGGATCCATCAACACAATACGGTTTAATTATCCTGGGTCTGTCGCAACAGGCGTTTGATATTGGTTCTGCCAATCCCGGATTTAGCAATTTTACGGTATTGGATTTGCTGGAGGCCCTTGAGCTGGATATTACGGATGGAAATTTTGACGGGCAGGTTTATGGTTCCTCAATAGAGTTGGTGAGTGGAAGCGGGGTGAATTTATCCCCTGATGCCTTAAAGGCAGACTTAACTAATTCCATCACTAACTTTCTGAGTTCAAACGTTCTTAATCCTCTTCCCTCAACCACCACCACGACAACTACATTAGTCCCAACCACGACTTTAGGATCCACTTCCACCACCACGACAATATCAGGTTCCACAACAACCACTTCTGCGACAACCACCTCACCCACCACTTCAACTACTTCTGCAACAACCACCTTGCCCACTACTTCAACCACGATGACATCGACCACCACCTCAACCACCACCACGACGACATCGACCACCACCTCAACCACTACCACGACGACATCGACCACCACCTCAACCACTACCACGACGACATCGACCACCACCTCAACCACCACCACGACGACATCGACCACCACCTCAACCACCACCACGACAACATCGACTACCACCTCAACCACCACCACGACGACATCGACCACCACCTCAACCACCACCACGACGACATCGACCACCACCTCAACCACCACCACAACCACAACGACTACCACTTCTACAACAAGCACAACTTAACTTTTGATAAAAGGGATAAGAAAAACTCTCCCCGGAAACCTTGGGTATGGAGAGATTCTTTTTAATTTAAGTTTTTTATTTGGAGGGGGCCCTTTTGGGAACCCTTTTTTTAAGGAAAACCAATACCTGGCTTATTTGAGGGGTGGGGTGGGGAGGTTTTCTTTTTTGGGGTGGTGATCAACTCCAATATATGCCTCGACAAATCGGATTATTCGTTTTTCATCAAATTCCGGAAGTTCATCGATTTTTCCCCACGCGGTGAGGGCAATCAGAGGTTTCATATCCGTGTAGGGGGCTAAAACAATGCGATTATATTTTTTTGCGATTTTGGTTAATTTTGAGACCAATTCATCGCAATTATTACAATTGTACTGGATGATGACCCCTCCATCTTCTAGATTGTGTACCTGTAATTCTTTTGGAATAGGGCTGGAATGAATACCCCATCTTGCGACAAAACCCACATGCCAACCCGATGTGGGAGGATTGCTGTTATATGGATCATGGGGAGCCCCTATGGAAGCAATGTGCTCATTCCCCTGGGAAGGAATTGACCTTCCGGGACCTTCAACGGATTCAGCACCGATACTTTTGGATATACTGGTTATTAAAAACAAAAAAATTAAAAGGCTAATTCTAAAAATACAGTGACCCTTAAACATCCATACCTCCTTTTCGAATGAAAACAAGTGCTCTTTATGGAATTTGGATTTCTACCATAAGAAGGTCCATAATGTAAAGGGACAGATAGCAGATGTGTAATTTTTGTTGGTGGGGAGAAATGACATATCTCCTTGACAAATCAGTAGAAAATACTATAATGAAAATTAAATTCTGATACCTTCTCTTCATTTTTTCCAATTTTAAATGGCTCACCCTCAGTGGCAGTTTTTAAGGACTTTATTCGCCGGCAATAATGACTTTAAATTGCACAGGTGCATTCTTTTTGTGTGAAGAATTTCATCGTTATTTTTGGGTAAGGAAGGAACTATGGGAATAAGAGGAGGTTTTAAACCCGGGAAAGGTTTTTTTGTTTTTTCCCATTTCATTTTATTGACCCTTTTCTCCTTCATAGTCGCTGATTTAATTGGGTTTTTTATTGGAGAAAAACTTGTTGTTCACTCCAAAATAAAGGATAATTCCCTGGCTTCCCCTTCCCAAATTCGTAAACCTTTCCAACAGTATTCCCAAGCTATTTTGGAGGGAAATATCTTCAGTCGGGAACTTCGGGGGAAAAAAGACACTGAGATTGCCTCTATTCCTGATAACCCGCCCGAAATAGAATTGACCCCTCTTAATATTCGTTTAATTGGGACTGTAGTAGGGTGGGATTCCGCAAAAAGTTTTGCTGTGATTCAGGATGAAAAAACAAAGAACCAGGAATTATACCGAATCAATGACATGGTGGTGGAAGGGGCGAAGCTGGTTTACGTTGATCGAGAAAAGGCCACCCTTTTAAGAGGAGGAAGAGAGGAATTACTCCTTCTATTTGAGGAAGAGCTCGAGGAAGGTTCATCCCAAATGGAAAATGCAAAATTAGAGGAAGGAGAAAACACGGGTATCCGAACCGTTGCCCCCAACAATTGGGTGTTAGATAAACGGGAGGTCTCACAGGCCTTTGAAAATCTCCCCCAACTTTTAACAAAAGCCAGGATTATTCCCAATTTTACCCAGGGTAAGGCCAACGGCTTCAGAATTATTTCAATCGTGCCCAATAGCATCTATGAAAGAATTGGATTAAAAAACGGTGATATTCTGCAGAGAATCAATGGAATCGATATCAAGGATCCCCAGAGTTTTTTAAAGATTTTTCAACAACTCAAAGATGAGACAAGTATTTCTTTGGATTTGGTTCGAAATAACATAAAAACTTCTTTTGATTACGAAATTCGTTAATTATGAGGAATCGCAAACAAACGAGTATTCCTGACTTTCTATGCCAAAAGGCATTTTTCCATAAACCCCATAAACGGTATTTTTTTCAAAATTTTATTTTTAGGAAATGTTTTCTGTTTTTAGGTCTTCCTTTTTTTCTTTATTTTAATTTTTTAATTCCAATCTATTTACATGCCCAGGGGGAGAAAATCTCTGGTAAAGAGACTATTCCCCTTGCCAGCAAGATCATAAAAGTAGAGGCCATAGCGGATCAGAATGGGGTTAAAGTCCTTATTGAAGGGAATGGTGAATTGAGACAGAAATCGTTCATGATTGATAATAATAGATTGGTGGTAGATTTGTTGGGTACTTCAAGCCAATTGGAATCCCACATCCTGCCGGGGGCAGAGCCCGTACTCAAAAAAATTCGAATTGGAGAACACGTTAGCCCTAATAAGGTTCGGGTTGTTTTGGATTTATCCGAATCGGTTCCCTTCAAGGTGATAGAAAAAGGAAAAATCATTTCGGTTTTTTTGGCCCCTGAATCCTTCAGCGAAGGGCCCTCTTTCCCATCATCAACATTGCTCAAAACCTCACAAGATCGGGTAAAAGAACAGGTTTCATCATCTGAGGGAATCGAAAAGGTCCCGTTTGGGAAAGCGACAATTGTAAAGGAAACGATGGGTGCGGACAACACTAAACAAAAAACTGAATCGTTAAACCAAGAGGGCATGAAAAAAGGGGAACCTATCTTGGTAGCCTCCCAAATTCCAAAAGTTGAAAATTCACAAACCCCTAATGGTTCAGGGGAGACCCCCGGAAAAGAATTTGGAAAAAAAGTTCCGGTGTTGGCAAAACCATCATCCGACAAAGACCCTAAACTCATCACCATGGATTTTAATAATGTGGATTTGCCGGTTTTAGTGAAATTTATAAGTGAGCTGACTGGAAAAAATTTTATGATAGATGAAAAAGTTAGAGGACGGGTGACCATTTTTTCCCCGAAAAAATTAAACCCAGAGGAGGCTTATGGGGTTTTCCTTTCCGTTTTGGATTTGAAAGGGCTCGCAGCCCTTCCGGTGGGAGAGGTAATTCAGATTGTTCCGAAAAATCAACTTCCCGAAACAAAGGATATCAATGTTTACTTTTTAGAGAACTCCAATGCAGAAGATATGGCCAAGTTATTGGCCGGACTGGTTGCCCGTTCAGGTGGGACAGCCCGTGCACAAGCGGTGTCCAAAGCCACTGGAGATGATTCCACAGGTATAGAGGGGCCGGTTCAAATTCTTCCTGATAAGTCAACCAATGCTCTAATCATCACCTCCTCTCCCGAAGATTTTGAGCGGATTAAAAAGGTGATTCAGCAATTGGATGTACGGCGTCGGCAGGTTTACGTGGAGGCGGTGATCCTGGAAATCGGGTTGGATACGCTTCGCGAAATCGGTGTTGAGGCCCAGGTTCCCATTAAAACCGATAGTAACAACGAACTCAGTGGTGTGTTACAGCCTGCTGGGGGAACCAATTTTGGGGGTATCAGTACCCTGGCCACTCAGGGTCCTGTTGGGTTAACCGGTTTAGCAGTCGGAATTATCAAGGGAACTTTTGAATTTCAGGGGAATAAATTTTTAAATATTGGGGCTCTTCTTCGTGCGTTGCAGTCCGATTCTGATGTCAATATTCTTTCAACCCCCCAACTTCTAACCAGTGATAATCAGAAGGCAGAAATTGTGGTAGGACAAAATATTCCCATTACCACTGGGCAAAGCCAAACCACTGGGGGAAATACCGTTACCGCCATTGAGCGGATGGATGTGGGCATTACACTTCGTCTGGTTCCACAAATAATGGAAAACAACCTCGTCAAGTTGGATGTTTTTCAGGAAATATCCACCGTTACGGATACCCCTCAATCTGTTCAGGATCTTTTTGTGGGACCGACGACCAATAAGCGGTCCACCAATACGACAGTAATTGTGGAGGACAAACAAACCGCTGTTTTAGGGGGGTTAATAAGGGATGACCTTATTAAAAGCGAACGAAAAGTCCCCTTTTTAGGGGATATTCCCATTTTGGGATGGTTGTTTAAATTTCAATCCAAACGGGTGGAAAAAAGGAATCTTCTCATATTTTTAACCCCCTATATTGTCAGGAATGGGGGGGAATTGGATCTGGTGACTGCCAGAAAAACCCAAGAGATGGCAGAATTTTTACAGGAAAATCAGGTGGAAATAAGAAAGAGAAGATTGGAATTCCTTGAAAAGGGAATTCACCCTCCTGGAAACCCAGAGGTGATTCGGTAGGAACAAACTCTGCAAAGAAGTTTTATGTCTCGCCAAAGGCCATGGCCCATCTCTTTTGCTCTCAGTCCCCCGGCTTTAGTGATATTTTTTTACAGGGTGCTCCACCTTCTACTTAACCCTGGATTCCCACCTTGGCCTTTGGAGGGATGAAATGGTGGTAATTCTATTACCGGTCTGAAAAAGAAGCCCAAGAGGAACTTAAACCTATGAGACGGAAACCTATTGGAGAAATCCTCCGGGAAAAATTTTTCTTAACCCCTGAACAGTTGGAGGAGGGGTTAAAAATCCAAAAAGAGAAGGGAGGAAGAATTGGGGAAATTTTAGTTCGTCTCAAATTCGTCAAAATGGACCAGGTCTTGGAAAGTTTGGCCGTTCAAATGAGCATTCCTTTTCTTCCCGAAATTCATATTTCTGATATTGATCCAGCCTTGGCTGTTCGCATTCCCCTGGGCTTTGCAAAAAAAAACGGTCTTCTCCCCTTAAAATCTGAGGGAGGAAAAGTGTGGGTGGCCACTTCCAACCCCTTAAATGTGACCACATTGGATGATATTCGCCTTCTTCTTCAATCCCCCATTCAGGTAGCGGTAGCACCTGGAAAAACCATTCTGGATCGTATCAATGAGGTTTATGATCGTCCCTCCGATACCGCGGAGCAGGTTGTGGAAGATCTTTCCGGAGAGCGCCTGGATTTAGTTGCCAGTTCTCTTGAGGAACCGGTTGATCTTTTGGAGGCAACCGATGAAGCCCCCATCATTCGGTTGGTCAACTCCCTTTTATTTCAAGGCGTGAAAGATAGAGCCAGTGATATTCATGTGGAACCCTTTGAAAGAGATTTGCTCATCCGTTTTAGAATTGACGGAGTTCTCTATAATATCCTCTCCCCTCCCAAGCACGCGCAAGCCAGTATTGTATCTCGAATAAAAATTATGGCGGGAATGAATATTGCGGAGAAACGGCTTCCACAGGATGGCCGAATCGGGGTTCGGATCGCGGGGAAGGAAGTGGATATCCGGGTTTCGGCCATCCCTACCGCCCATGGGGAACGGGTGGTCATGAGGTTGTTGGATAAAAGCAACCTTTTGTTAAACCTTGGGGAAATCGGCCTATCCTCTTCCGATTTAGGGTTATTGGAACAAATCATTCAATTGACCCATGGCATCCTTTTGGTGACGGGTCCGACGGGCAGTGGAAAAACCACCACCCTGTATGCCGCATTAAGTAAAATTAACTCTCCGGATAAAAATATCATTACGGTTGAGGACCCCATTGAATACCAGTTAAAAGGAATTGGGCAAATGCAGGTAAACTCAAAAATTCAACTCACATTTGCCAGCGGGTTGCGGTCTATTTTGCGACAGGATCCCGATGTGATCATGGTGGGGGAAATTCGGGATTCCGAAACAGCAGAAATTGCCATTCATGCCTCGCTCACTGGGCATTTGGTCTTCTCCACCCTTCATACCAATGATTCCTCAGGAGCCATTACCCGTTTGATTGATATGGGCATTGAGCCCTTTTTGGTTTCCTCTTCAGTGGTTGCGATTATTGCGCAACGATTGGTTCGCATTATCTGTTTCCACTGCAGGCAACCTTACCTGCCGTCTGAGGAAGAGAAACAGAAATTAGGAATCTTAACTGGAGATTCTAAAAAGAATATTTACCGTGCGGTTGGATGCGAAAAGTGCATGAATACCGGTTATCACGGCCGGATCGGCATTTATGAAATAATGCGTTTGGACGATGAAATTCGAAATCTTGTGTTGAGCTGTACCGATTCTTCAACCATCAAACAAAGGGCGATTCAGAAAGGAATGCGAACTCTTCGGGAAGATGGGGCTCGAAAGGTTTTAGAAGGGTTGACCACCACTGAGGAAGTGTTACGTGTTACCCAGCAGGAGATCCGTTAAATTCTATGGCGGTTTTTGAATATAAAGGGTTGACGACAGAAGGAAAAGATACCTCTGGGATTATCGATGCCGATAGTTCCAAAACGGCCCGGGCCAAATTGAAGCGATCCGGAATTTTCCCGGTTTCGGTTTTGGAAGGAAAGCGGCCCACCCGTTCCGTTTTCCCTGTTTCTACGGTTAGCCGAGGATTATCTCAAATCCTGACCGAGCGGATTCGGCATCAAGATGTTGCGATTATGACAAGACAATTGGCCACGTTGATTGGGGCAGGTCTTCCTTTGATGGAGTCTTTAAATGCATTGGTGGATCAGTTGGAGCGGGGGGGATTAAAACGGGTGGTGGCGGGGGTTAGGGAAATGGTAAAGGAAGGAGGTCCTCTTGCGGATGCTTTGGGCCAGTATCCAAGGGTTTTTTCGGAGCTTTACATCAATATGGTTCGGTCGGGTGAGGCCAGTGGCACGTTGGACTTAATGCTTTTGCGTTTATCGGATTTTCTTGAGAAGCAAATTCAATTGAGGAATAAAATCATGGCAACCATGGCCTATCCCCTTATCATGATGGCCATTGGGGCTATTATTCTTTTTATGTTGATTACTTTTGTTGTTCCTCAAGTTACGTCCGTTTTTGAAGAAATGAAACAGGTCTTGCCATTGCCCACACAGATCCTTTTGGGTGTGAGCCATTTTCTTCAAAATTATTGGTGGCTTCTTCTGTTAATGGCTGGGGTCAGCGTTTTTGGGTTGAGACGATGGGTTCGCACTCCGAAGGGACGTAAACAATTCGATCGCTGGATCTTAAAAATGCCTTTTTTAGGCTCCTTGTTTAAACGGGTTTCCATCTCCCGTTTTACCACAACCCTGAGCACTCTCCTTGGAAGTGGCATTCCCCTTCTTCGTTCTTTGGAAATTGTAAAAGAAGTTGTCAATAATTCGGTTTTATCGGAAGCCATCAACGCAGCCCGGGAAAATATAAGAGAAGGGGAAAGTATTGCCGAGCCCCTAAAAAGAAGCGGGGTTTTCCCCCCCTTGGTGACCCATATGATTGCGGTTGGGGAAAAAAGTGGTGAGCTTGAAAAGGTTCTCCTTAAGGTTTCCGAAGCCTATGATCATGAAGTCGAAACCATTGCAACCACATTGACCTCTCTGCTAACCCCGGTCATGATCCTTCTAATGGGGGGAGTGGTTCTTTTTATCGTTGTTTCTATCTTGTTGCCAATTTTTGAAATGAGTCAAGTGATTCGCTAATTTTTGTGGGAATTACAAAAAGGAGGTGATCCATTGGTATGAAACAGAAAAAATTAGATCAATCGGGGTTTACCCTCATTGAAATCATGGTGGTTGTCGTAATTCTGGCTGTATTGGTTGCATTGGTTGCACCCAAAATTGTGGGCCGGACAGATGACGCCCGAAGGACGGCTGCAAAAGTTCAAATGCGAAATATTGAGGGTGCGTTACAGCTATTTAAAATGGATAACGGGTTTTACCCTTCTACCGATCAAGGGCTTGAATCGCTGGTGAACAAACCCAGTGTTGGCGAGATTCCAAGAAATTGGAGTGAACATGGATATATTTCCAAAATTCCAAAGGATCCATGGGGAAGCGATTATTCCTATTTAAGTCCTGGAACCCATGGGGAATTTGATCTTATGTCCTATGGGGCAGACCATGAACAGGGTGGCGAAGGGAAAAATGCAGATGTCGAAAATTGGAATATTGATGATGCGGGCTAAACTTTACCGGTTTTTGGTTTAAATCAATGTGGGATCCAAAACAGCAAAATAAGATTCGATGGGGAGCCTCTTTTTTTTTATTCCCGATGAAAGGAGAGAAAGGGTTCTCCCTTCTTGAGTTGATGGTGGTTCTATTGGTGATGGGTATGGTTTTGGCTTTCACGTTTCCCAAATTCCAAAACCTTCTTGGAGGGGATATAAAAAGTGTTTCCAGAAAAATGGTTGGAACCATTCAATATCTCTACGATGAATCCTCCATACAACGAAAAGTTATCCGATTGAATTTTGATTTAAACGAGCAAAAATACTGGGCCTCTGTTCTTCAGGAAGCCAATGGTATTTCCCGGTTGGAGGTTCCCTTTCTTCCCGAAAGGGACTTACCCCGGGGCGTGAGATTAGAGGATGTGGTGGTCCTTCATGATGGTAAGGTGACTCAAGGGGAAACGTTTACGGAGTTCTATCCCATTGGCGGAGTTGAAAAAACAACCATACACCTTCAGGACAGCAGGGGTGAGAAAATTACATTAAAAATAAACCCTCTTACTGGGAAGGTTCATGTTCAAAAAGGTTATTTTGATTTTTTTGAAAGTTAAATCCCAAAAAGGATTTACGCTGATAGAAGTTATGGTCGCTTTGGGGATATTGGCCACCGCCTTGGTTGTTCTTTTAGGGCTCCGCAATCGAGATAGTGCTTTACACCAGTACTCAGGCGAGCTCTTGGAGGCCACACTTCTGGTCAAGGAGAAAATGGCCGATCAGGAATTGTCCGGATTCCCGGAATTGGGTGAATACCGGGGGAATTTTGGTGAAGAAAAATCCCGTTTCTCTTGGAAGGAAAATGTGATCCCAACTCCCTTTGATTCGGTTCGAGAAGTCCGTGTGACGGTTTCCTGGGATAGGGGAAACCGGAAGGAAAATGTGGGACTGACCTCATATTTTTTTAAAAAAGAATAAAACTGAAAACCTTCGGACGAAAGTCGGGGGGAAGGAAATGGCAAGGGGAAAAGAAAAAGAGGTTTTGCATTTAAACAAACAAAACGGATTCACCCTTTTGGAAATCCTCGTGGCCATTGCTATTACCGCAGTTATTTTTTCTCTGGTTTATGGAAGTTTTTCCACCAGTTTTTCGGTTTCCGATCGAATCATGGAAGATCGAGAGTTTTACAGAACCGTTCGTGTGACCCTTTCAAGAATGATCCATGAATTAGAGAGCGCCTATTGGAATCCTGATGAGGAGGGGACTCTTTTAATGGGGTCTCATGCACAGGTTGATGGTTACCCCAGGGATTCTGTTAGATTTACTTCTCTGTCTCATTACCGCCGCGGGGCCGAAAACCGGGAATCGGATCTTAACCTGCTCCGCTATTACCTTGAAGAGGATCGCGGGCATTCTACTCTTTTACTGTTTCATGAGGAAGAAGTTAATCTTTTTAGTTTAACTCCCAAAACCCAACAGGTTTTTGAGTTGGGAGAAAGACTTAAGGGGTTGGAATTTAAGTATTATGATGGAAAGGAATGGGTTGAAAATTGGGACTCGACCGAGCGTCGGGGACTCCCTAAGGCAATTGAAATAAACCTGGTCCTTGAGGATATTCAAGGGAGGGAACGGGAATTTACCACCAAAACCACATTGGGTTTAGTTCAATAAAATGTTTCGAATTATTCAATGGTTTCAAACAAAAAAATTTCAAATTGGTCTTGCTTTTGGGTATGCCCTTTATACTTTTTTAGCCATTCTGCTGTTTCTGGTGCTGACATTTCCTTATGACCGAATTGAAAAGATTTTGGTGGAATGGGTTGAGGAAAGGACTCCCATTCACCTTTCGTTGAAGGAAAGATCATTTCTCTTTCCGATGGGGTTCCAATGGGAACGGGCTACCGTCAGTGTTCGCTTGCCTCTTTCGGAAGAAGCCCTTTTTATCAAGGAGTTGAAATGCAGAGTGGCTGTGCTTCCTTTATTTTTCGGCCAAGTTCATGGATCGTTTTCAATGAAAGCCATGGAAGGCCTTGTAAAAGGAAAACTTCAGGTCAATCCAGGCCGTCATTCTTCCAGGATCCATTTCTCAGGAATAGGTCAAGGGTTAGAGTTGTCTTTTCTCAATGGGTTCCTTCCCGAGGCGACGGTACGGGGTAAAATGGGTTTAGAATGGGATCATGATTGGGAAAATGAAGAGGTGTTAAAAGGGGATGGGTCTGCATATTTCAACCTTGAAGAATTTTCCGTTCGGGATTTCTCCTATCATGGTTTTCCCATTCAAACTCTATTTATCTCACAAGGGTCCAGCCGGGTGACAGTTGGCAGAGGAAGGGGAACCTTAGAAGAAATTCGTGTGAAAGGTGATTTGTTGGATTTAGAAGGAACGGGAAGCCTTCTTTTAAGGAACCCTTTTTCTACGAGCCTTTTGAACCTTGATTTAAAGGCACTTTTAAAGGGGGATCTTAAAGAAAATGAATTGATCTCTCTTATGATTCCCTCTGTCAGAAATGGGGAGCGCCTTCGCATTATCGGAAAAGGTTCTTTAAGAAATGTTCAATGGTCAATCAACGGCTTGGACTTATCTTCCCTGTTAACCATGTAATGGCTGAGTGCTGAAAGGTTTAAGTCCATGGGACAAAAAATAATCGGTTTGAAATTGGGTTTGGGATCGATCAGGGTTGTTACCCTCCAGCAGGGTCTCTGGGGTCTTGAAGGGGGAGAGTGCCGTTCCATTGAAATTAAAACTGGGGTTTCTGCTGAAGAGGGGATTCGAGAGGGGTTACAAAATCTTATTGGGTCAGGGGTTTTAAAAGGAGAAACCGTCATTGTTTCTCTTCCCGGAGATGAGGTCATGACCCGAGTGATCTCCCTACCCTTTCATGATCCAAAAAAGATTGCCCAGGTGGTTCCCTATGAAGTAGAGGGTTTTCTTCCAATGAACGTGGAGGATCTTGTTATTGATCATCAAATATTGAATCGGAGGGAGGGAACTTCCGAGGTTTTAGTGGCCGCGGTACCCAAAACCACTGTTGAGCGATATTTACAATGGCTTCGTGAGGTCGGAATCGAACCTAAAATTATTGAGCTAGAATCCATGGCCCTTTTTAATATTGCACGGTTTTTCGGGGTTTTTAATGAAAACGGGAATTTACTAATTGATATGGGACGGAGACGGAGTTCCCTGTGCATTGTAAAGAACGGGGTTCTTAAAATGGTTCGAACGGTACTTTTTGGAGAGGAACAATTGGAAAGCATCCTCACTGAAAAAGAAGGGATGGACATCCATGAAGCCCGAGGTTATTTACACCGGTTGGGTTTAAAAAAACAGGAAGATACCCAGAATACCCATCTCGAAAAAATTTTCCCCTTGTTGAGAGATGTCTTGGATTCGTTTGTGAAGGAAATTATGACGACTTTACAATTTAATCATCTCCAAGGGGAAGAAGTCATTTCTCATCTTTTTATTTGTGGAGAAGGCTCTCACATTCCAGAGGTTTCACAATACTTAGCTCAGGCTTTAGAGATGAGTCTCATTCCGATTAACGATCTGGGACGAATCTCATCCAAGCGAACCCTTTCATTGAAAAAAAGAGAAAATATTTTAGAATTTTTACCCCACGATGAAAAAGGGTTATATCTGCCTGTGTTGGGGTTGGCGTTGAAGGAGGTAATTAGTGACGAGGGATCTTGGATAAATTTCAGAAAAGGGGAGTTTGTTTATGGAAAAGAAACACAGGCTTTGCGTAGGCGAATTTTTATATTAGGCGGTCTGGTTTTTATTATTTTAAGTTCAGGTCTGTTGGATCTTTACATTCATTTCCATATGAAAGACTCCCGGCACCAAAGTTTAAAAGAAGACCTCAGTCAAACCTATATGGCCATGTTTCCCGGTGCAAAAAACGTGGTGGATGAGGTTCAGCAAACGCGGTCTGCTTTGGAGGAAATGAAAAAGAAAATAACCAAAATAGGAACGGGACAGGTAACCCCATTGCAGATCCTTGCCGAATTAACTTCCCGCATCCCTGAAGAGGCTGACATTGAAGTATATGATTTAAGCATTGATCAATCGAAGGTTCGAATGGAGGCGGAAGCCGCCAGTTTTGATTCCATTGATAGTATTAAAAGGTCTTTTCTGAAAGTTAAAGAAGTTAAAGAAGTGGTGGTCAGCGATGCCAGGGTAAGTGCGGAAAAAGACAGGGTAAAATTTAGGGTTACCCTTGAGTGGAGGGAAGGAATATAGATGAAAATCCTTTTTGGTGCTTTCAAAAAAGCCTTGGGTGTTGATCTTTTTAAAAAACTCTCCCACCGGGAACGGATTTTTACCGTTAGCGGGGGAATTACCCTGGTTTTTCTCTTCGTATATTTTTTTGGGGTTAGCCCTTTATTGGAACAAATGAAAACCGTTGATCGGTTAATTCTTCAAAAAGAAGATGAATTACAGAAAATGGCTTTCCTCAAAAAGGAATTTGATGAACTAAAGGGTAAACTCCGCGGGATCGAGCAGAAAATAAGCCAGCAAAAAAAAGATTTTAGCTTGTTGTCATTTTTGGAAGGAACAGCCAATACGGTTGAAATCCGAAAGAATATTTCTTCAATGCGTCCTCAACCCATCGCTTCGGAAGATAATAGCTTTGAGGAGGATTCCGTGGAGGTGAGGGTGGAGAATGTGAAGCTATCCCAAATTGTAGAGTTTTTAACCGCCATAGAGTCCTCTCCCGTTTACCTCCGGGTAAAACAGGTGCGTTTGAAAACACGCTATTCCGATCCCAATTTTATGGATGCCACCTTCTTGATCTCGAGTTACCAGAAAAAATTCACCTAAAAATACCGGTAGTTAAAGGGAAATGGGTTCCTTCTCCAAGGTATGGAAAAAAAAGTTATAATGAAAAGGGGTTTTCCTTTTTTTAATTTTCTAACCACCCGTAACAGGATTAAGTGTTGAGGTTGATTTTCCAGTCAGGATTGTGAAAAACTCGAAAGGATGGGGAAAAATAGGTCATTTTTACTTAAGAAAAGTTGGGGGCCATTGTTCCATTTTGGGCAACCAGAGGGGAGTTGCCCTACTGATGACCCTTTTGGTGGTGACCCTTTTGGTGACCCTTATTTTGGGCCTGGATTCCACGGTTAGAAGGGATTTGAGAATGGTTGGAAACCTACGGGACGATTTTAAGGCTACCTACATTGCCAAATCCGGGGTAGCGGCGGCCCGTGCGTTATTAAAGGAAGATTCCAAACGGAGTCCTAAATATGACGGTTTTGATGAAGTCTGGGCCACGCCCTTTCCTCCTTACCCCTTGGGAGATGGCCTTATTGTGGCAGAAATTGGGGATGAGGCGGGTAAATTTAACGTAAATACAGTGGTTAAGTTTTCTGGAGAGAATAAGGTTAAAGATGAAAAACGCGTTGAGATACTGATGCGACTTTTTGAGCTTTTGAATATTGATCCCAATGATGCGGTTGAAATAGGTGAAAGTATTGTAGATTGGATTGATTCTGATAATGAGACCTTGTTTGGGGCTGAAGATGGGTATTATGCCAACCTTGAACAACCTTACCAAACTAAAAATGATTTTTTGACCCATCTCTCGGAACTCCGGCAAATCCGGGGAATGAAAGAGGAAATTTACCAAAAAGTAACCCCTTATTTAACGGTCTATCCGATTCCGAAAAAGGGGGGAAAAAACATTCTAATCAATGTGAATACTGCTGATGCGGTTGTCATACAGGCGTTTTCCGATGAAATTACATCAAAAAAAGCACAACAAATAATGGAAAACCGTTCTTTTGATAGCGATGGAGATTTTAAAGAAGATATGAACGCAATCATAGGTGAAGGCCTTTTTTTAGGGACCGATATCGGGGGGGGGAGAAGTGGGCTGGGGTTCAAGGAGGTGTTTGGATTCACGAGCGATTTTTTCTCTGTTCATTCCCAAGGAATTGTCAATGATATTCAAAAAAAGGTTCATGCGGTGGTTCAAAGAAATGGAAACCCTGAAATTCTATATTGGCGGGTGGAATAAGAATTTAAAATTTGGTTAATTTAAGGAAAAATACTTTTTGAAAAAAATGAGGAGGAGTGGATGGAGAATTTAAAGAAATGTTTGAAGGCACCCTTGGTTTTCGGGTTTTTAATTTTTTTGAATGCCTGTGGAACCTTAAACGGGGATCCGGCTATGGCCAAGCCCACTGTTCCTATAAATTTTTCAATGGATCTGGCCTCCTCATCTCAAAATGGGGATGAGATGGTTTTAACAGCCCGGGTGACCCCGCAAATCGATGCTCCTATGGTGAGGATCAGAGTCGAAATCCCCAAAGAAGTTCAGATAACCCAGGGAGAAAAAATGTGGTCTGGACCCTTGAAAAAAGGGGAAGAAAAAATAATTCAAATTGGGGTGATGGTATCGAAAGAATTAAACCATCAGATTTTTGGCTTTGCCAGTGTTGAATTTCCGGATGGTACAAAAATGACCAAAAGTGCGTTGGTGAACATTTCATCCCCAGGCGGAATCAAACAGAAAAATGGGGTCCAACCCCAAATTAGAAAAAACCGGTTTAATGAGGATGTCATTGAGTTTCCAGGGGAGGTCCCAAATCAATAAAGCTTTTTTAATGATACAAAAAACCGGGTTTGAAGGTTCAAAGTTGGGTTTCATTTTATTTCTAATACTGAGCCTCAATCTTTGGGGTTGCGGGGGAAGTAAGGGGAGTGAGCAGATCTGCCAATCCAGTGGTACTACGGTTTCAGGTACAGCCACTTTTGAAAACAGGGTCATTGATTTTAACGGATTTACGGGGGTAAGAAATAACCAGCCCATTCGTTTTGCAGATGTGGAGGTCGTAAGAAACTCAAATGGGTCGGTCATAGCTTCTGGGGCAACCAACGGTTCCGGTTTTTTCTGTATCGACTTTGGTGCTCCTGAAACGGATGTGTATGTGCGGGTTTTGGCAAAAACCAATCATCCCGATTACAACCTCCGGGTAAAAAACCTAGGCGATACGACCATTTATTCCGTAAAATCAAATCCTTTTAATAGTCAGGATGCTCCTAGTTTTACAAAAAATCTGAATGCCACCGTTAACGATGGAATTTCCGGTGCGTATAAAATTTTGGATACCTTCGAGAGAGGTGTTGATTTTGCCAGGCAGTTAACAGGGACAATACCCCCCGGGTTGAGAGCCTTATGGACAGTGGGTTCTGATCCCGGTACCGGTTTTTCGATGGACCCTAATGGGGCTTTTATACAGATTAATGGAGGGGCCGACCCAGATGAATATGATACCGGGGTAATATATCATGAATTCGGCCATTTTATGTCCGAAGTTTATTCAAAAGATTCCTCTCCTGGGGGGCCACATAGCCCCGTTGACAATACACTAGATATCCGATTGTCCTGGTCAGAAGGCTGGGCTTCTTTTATTTCGGGTGCAATCAGGAATGACCGTTTCATTTTGGATGTAACCGGCGGAGATCCGCCAAACAATGGATTCTCACTGCTGGTGGATTTGGAATCAACCCCTTCTTCGGTGGTGGATGATGAGGTATATACAACCAATGAACTGGCTGTTGCAAAAAGCTTATGGGATATTTTTGATAATAATGTCGAAAATGAACCCTTTGATGGATTGAATACCGGGCTCAGTCCTATATGGGATGTGATTACCAATTATATGACGCAGACGGGGGTTCGAAACGTCAGTATGGAGGATTTTTGGGAGGGATGGTTCCTTCAGGGTCATAACTCACTGACAGAAATGGAAAACATTACCAAAGAATTTAAAATGGATTTTTTTGAGGATTCGTTTGAAAATGATGATACTCCTAATTCCTCGAGAATATTTAATTTAGGATCCCCGCGGGAAAACCACACCATTTATCCCAATGGGGATGTTGATTATATAGCCTTTGATGGTATATCTGGACAGAAATATACCATTGGGACAACGGATTTAAAAAATGGGGCGGATACCTATTTAGAGATACTGGATAGCAATGGTGTGTTGCTTATTCCCCCTGATCCAAATAATACCAATGATAATAGAAACGGCAGCAGTTACGACCCTTCCTGTGGCCAGGTGCGTAAACCTTTTTGTCCTATCAATGATCAAACAACCCTTTCTTCAGAAATTGTATTTACACCATCCCAAACGGGCCTATTTTATGTTCGGGTCAAATCTTCTCCGAATGCACCCCCTTCCGCAGGGCGTTTAGGGACTTATAGTATTCTCATTACCAGTCCTTAAGTCCTTACCTTTTTTTAAAAATTTAAAAAAAGATTCTCACTAACCTTCCGTTGGATTGAGCCCTATATTCCAAGAACCTTTACAGGAACAGAAATTTTCTGTTTTAACTCATTGATATTAATAATAAAAAAAAAATAAAAAAAAGCTTGATTTTTGGGTCAGGCCTTTGTATATTAGCACTCGCTTTCAGGGAGTGCTAACAATATTTGGTTTCTTTTAATTTGATTTATTTCAAAAAGGTTTTTCCCAAACCTGTTTTTTTGAAACCCAATAACAAAAAAGGAGGTTAAAAATGGCAGCAGAAGCCGTTGCAAAGCAGAAAGGAGCAGTTTCTATGAAGTTTAAACCTTTGAAGGACCGTGTATTTGTCAGCTATACAGAAGAATTGGAGAAAACCGCGGGAGGAATTTACATCCCAGACGCAGCCAAGGAGAAACCTCAAAAAGGAAAAATCGAGTCTATTGGAAATGAGGTAAAAGGGGTGAAAGTTGGGGATGTCATCCTCTTTGATAAATATTCGGGGTCAAAGATCAACATCGATAATGTGGAATATCTCATCTTGAAAGAGGAAGATATTCTTGGGGTCTTTGATAAATAGAGATAAAAGTTTATTAACCTTTTTTGACCAAAGTTTAGCAAGGAGGAAGAATCAATGGCAAAGCAGATCGTTTTTCGAGATGAAGCAAGAGCGGCCATTCTAAGGGGAATGACGCAATTGACCGACGCCGTAAAGGCCACACTGGGCCCCAAAGGGCGAAACGCTATTTTGGATAAAAAATTTGGAGCTCCTCTGATAACCAAAGACGGCGTTACTGTGGCAAAAGAAATTGAATTAAAAGACCCTTATGAAAATATGGGTGCACAGTTGGTCCGTGAAGTGGCGAGTAAAACCAGCGATATTGCTGGGGATGGTACCACCACGGCCACCGTTTTAGCCCATGCGATTTTTCGAGAGGGGTCCAAGAATGTATCTGCAGGGGCCAATGCCATGGAAGTGAAGCGGGGAATCGATAAGGCCGTGGAGCTGGTGGTGGAAGAGTTGAAAAAGCAAAGCAAGCCCTGCCAAGACAAAAAAGAAATTGCTCAAATCGGAACTATTTCTGCCAATACCGATTCGACCATTGGAGATTTAATTGCAGAGGCCATGGAGAAGGTTGGAAAAGACGGTGTGATTACCGTTGAGGAAGCTAAAAGTATGAGCACCTCCTTGGATGTGGTTGAGGGGATGCAGTTTGACCGGGGTTATTTATCTCCGTATTTTATCACGGACCCAGAAAGGATGGAGATTTCTCTCGAGGACGTGTTCATTTTAATTAATGAAAAAAAGATCAGTACCATGAAGGATCTTTTGCCCGTTCTAGAGCAGATTGCAAAGATGGGTAAACCTTTGGTGATCATTGCGGAAGAAGTCGAAGGGGAAGCCCTAGCCACTTTGGTGGTAAACAAACTTCGAGGAACCCTGGCCTGTGCAGCTGTGAAAGCTCCTGGGTTTGGAGATCGGCGAAAAGCCATGTTAGAGGATATTGCCGTTTTAACCGGTGGACAAGTCATCTCTGAAGACCTTGGGTTAAAATTGGAAAACGTTAAGATTGGCGATTTGGGTCGCGCCAAACGCGTCACCATCGATAAGGATAATACCACCATTATTGAAGGTGCGGGAGAATCCAGCAAAATTCAAGGTAGAGTTAAGCAGCTCAAGGCTCAGGTTGAGGAGACCACTTCGGATTATGACCGGGAGAAGCTCCAAGAAAGACTTGCCAAAATTGTGGGTGGTGTTGCGGTGATTAATGTAGGAGCTGCCACTGAGACCGAAATGAAGGAGAAAAAGGCGCGCGTTGAGGATGCCCTTCATGCAACAAAAGCGGCCGTGGAAGAAGGAATTGTCCCCGGTGGAGGAATTGCTCTCTTGAGGTGTATTCCCGCACTGGATAAGATGAAATTGGAAGGGGATCAACAGATAGGCGTGAATATTATTAAAAGAAGTTTAGAGGAGCCGATTCGGCAAATTGTCCACAATGCGGGGTTGGAAGGTTCTGTGGTGGTGGAACGGGCCAAAAAAGAGAAAGACACAATAGGATTTGATGCAGCAGCGGAGGAATATGTGGATATGCTCAAGGCTGGAATCATTGATCCTACAAAAGTGGCCCGGTGCGCACTTCAGAATGCCGCCAGCGTGGCATCTTTAATGTTAACCACAGAAGTGATGGTGGCTGAGATACCAGAAAAAGAACAAAAAATGCCTCCGATGCCTGGTGGTGGAATGGGCGGAATGGGCGGAGACATGTACTAAAATTACCCTTTGTTTTCCAGAATGAACGGGTAAAAATCTCCAAACCTTTCCTGTTCCTTTGTTTCAAGGAGCAGAAAATGAAAAACCCCTCTTTCTATCTTGAAAGGGGGGTTTTTATTTTAGAAGGATTAAAGAAATTTTGAAATTCCAAAAGGGTAGGATTTAGAAATTAACTATGTTATGATATTTTTCAAAACTGGGGTTAAAAAAGAAGCAAGGGGGCATTATATGATCCGGAAAGACATAACCCAATCTAGCATAATTTTTCTCATTATGATTTCCCTCTCATTTTTAATGTTGGCTTGTGCCGGTCCTACCCTACGGGGGGGGAAGATGCCTCCTTGGGTAAAGGAAGGAAACGGAGCTTTTTCCGATGGTGGAAAAAAGGTTTTTTATGGTGTAGGTGCGGTGGTGGGGATTAAAAATGAACCCTTGGCGCGTGTTTCCGCAGAAAACCGGGCTCGGGCGGAAGTGGGAAAGATATTTAAAACCTACACCGCCTCTTTGATGAAAGATTATGTAGCATCCACAACAGGAGGCGCAGCCGTAACAGCGGAAGGGGCTGCAATGGAGGAGCAGCATATCCAGCAAACGATTAAGACTTTTTCATCGGTGACCTTGTCTGGAGTTATGATTGTTGATCATTGGGTGGATAAAAATACTGAAACACACTATTCCCTTGCCAAACTGGATTTGGAAAATTTTAAAAACAGCACAGAAAAAATGCAGGAGCTCAACGCAAACGTTAGAGACTTTATTCGTGAGAATGCTGACCGAAGTTTTAATGAGTTGGCTAGCGAAGAGAATCATTTAAGATGATTAGGGGTAATCCGGTCCAGGAGGTCAGGGGTATGGGAAAATGGCCTTTTTGGGGATGGGAGATTTTGAGAGAGGGGAACCACATGAAACTCCAAAGAGAACCTGGAATTTTATTTTTGGTATTGGCAATTTTCCTTTTATTAGAGGCCTGTGGGGGATTAAAGGTTTCCCGTGTGGAGCCGGAAACCATGACGGACCTCAGCGGTCGGTGGAATGACACTGATTCGAGGTTAGTGGCCCAAGAGATGCTGGGCGATGCTCTGGGGCGCTCCTGGTTGGATACCTATATTGCCCGAAAAGGGAAGGAGCCCTCGGTTATTGTTGGAACCGTTGTCAATCGAAGTCACGAACACATCAATGTTCAAACCTTTATTAAAGACCTTGAGCGGGAGCTAACCAATTCCGGAAGGGTAACCTTTGTTGCGTCCAAATCTGAAAGGGAGGAGGTGAGGCAGGAACGGTTGGAACAACAGGAGTTTTCCTCGGAGGAAACCGCAAAAGGCCTAGGAAAGGAAATTGGGGCCGATTTTATGCTGAAGGGAACCATTAATACCATTTTAGATGAAGCCAAAGGAACAAAAGCCATTTTTTACCAGGTGGACCTAGAAATGATTAATATTGAAAATAATACCAAGGCTTGGTTTGGACAGAAGAAAATAAAAAAAATTATTCAACGGAGCCGTTTCGGTTTCTAACTTAACCGTTGCGGGATGAAATATTATAACACTCGACTTCCATTCTTTTTTCTTTCCCTTTTCCTGAACTTATCCTGTAGTCCCATTTCCCACCACTATAATCAGGTTGAGACCTTAATCTCAAAACAGGATTTTGAACAAGCGGACCAGGTCATCGAGAAAAATCAGAAGCACTATGGACCAAAAAATAAGTTGCTGTATTTAATGGACCGAGCCATGACACTCCACCTTTTGGGTCAATTTACGGAGAGTAACCAGTTCCTTCACCAAGCAGAACAATTTGCGGAAAATCTGTATACCAAAAGCATTGTATCGGAGACTGGTGCTTTTTTTACCAATGATAATACCCTTCCCTATGAGGGAGAGGATTTTGAACGGGTGATGATACATTTGATTTCAGCTTTGAATTATACCTATATGAAAAATTTGGATGAGGCTTTGGTCGAGGTGAGAAAAATAGACCATCAATTGAATCTTTTAAATGATCGATATGATAAAAAAAGCATTTATAAACAGGATGCTTTCGCAAGGTATTTAAGTGGAAAATTATATGAAGCCAAAAAGGAACCCAATGATGCCCTTATCGCTTTCCGAAAAGCCTATGAGGCTTACCAGGATGATCAACATAATTACGCAATAGCCATTCCGGTAGCGTTGAAAAGCGATTTACTCCGATTAACCCAGTTCCTTGGGCTAGAAACTGAAAATAGCCAATACCAGGAAGGTTTTGGCCAGACCCATTGGTTAACCCAAGAGGAATATCAAAAATTAGGTGAGGTGGTTTTCATCAGCCTTAAGGGGCTTTCTCCTATTAAAGAAGATTTTTTTATTACCGCTCCTGTTCCTGATGGCCGAGGTGGAATTTATATTTTAAATATTGCCATGCCCCGGTTTATCCGCCGTTCCTCTAATATTTCCTATGCTTTGGTCAGTGTCTGGAACCCTAAAGAGTCTTTTTCCGAGAAAACGGTTACCGTGCAAAATATTTCTGATATTGCGATTAAAAACCTTGAAGATCGGGTGGGAAGGATTACAACAAAAGCCATCGCACGTGCTTCTTCAAAATTTTTACTAGCCAGAGGAATTCGGCAGATGGCTGGGAAGGATGAAGAACCGCTTTCCTCTTTTTTGGCGGAGCTAGGAACCAATCTGTTCTCTTTATTTTCTGAACAGTCCGATAAAAGGAGCTGGCGTACCTTACCCGGTGAAATCCAGATGGCGGGGGTCCTGGTTACTCCAGGGCAATACCAAATCAGAGTGGAGTATTTCAATTCATTTGGTAAAAAAGTAGCCCAAAGAAATCCTTCAAAAATTGAAGTGAAGGCAGGAGAGAAGGTTTTTTTAGGGGCCCGAATGGTTAACTCTTCTGAATGAGCGTTTGATTGGAAAAATTAATAAATTTAATGGTATTCGATGCTAAAATAGAAATATATTTTTTTGGTTTAGCCCTCCTATTTCTTTTTGGGGATTTTTTTTACGGGTGTGGAAGGATTAAAATAATTTCCCCTCCTGATTGGGTTAATGGGGAAAGCGTTGATTACCCAAGGGAGGAATACCTAACAGGAGTGGGATTTGGTGATACCCGGGAGAGCGCTGAGAAGAAGGCCTATGCAGCGCTGTCCCAAATTTTTCAAGCCAACATTCAATCCCAAAGCCGTGAGTGGGAGGAGTTTCTCCAGTCATCTGGCCAAAATCAAATAGACAAAAATCCTGTAGTCCAACGAAAAATTAAAATTGATCAATTAACTCAGGTTTCAACAGAGAAAGTTCTTGAAAATATTTCCATTGCTGAAGTTTGGGAGGATCAACAAAAAAAGAAATTTTTCGTGCTGGCCATCATTAACCGGGGGCACTCTGTCCAGATTCTAATGGAGAAGATTAGAGATTTGGATAAAAAAGCTTTGGAGTTGTTGAACAATGTCCAGAATTTGGAGCAAATTCAAAACCCAAAAGGGTTGGAAAGTAAATTGCAAATTGTTCAGAATCTACATGGGGCCCTTCGAACAGTACTGGTTCGGCATGGATTAAACGCTGACCTTCAAATTATTGAACCCTTTGGTCGGGGGATGGAATCCCCATTTTCTTTAGAGAAGATTTCACTCCGGCTCAGAAAATTTCTTGAGCAGGACTTGGATGTGGTTTTGGAAGTTTCTGGTCCTTTTCAAAGGGAGATTCGTATGGCTTTTGTTCGATCCCTTTCCCAGGAGGGTTTCCCGTTTATTGAAAACCAATACCGAGAGGATGTGGAATCTCTTTTAATTAAGGTGGAATTTAGTCTTTTTCCCCTGACCCTTCAGGCTCAACCATTTTTTAATTGGCAGGTGAGTGCCATTTTAAAGGAGAAAAGCAGCGGTAGGGTTTTTGGATCCCTCAACAGGAATGGACGAGAAGGCCATGTGAATAAAAAAGAAGCCGAAGCCCGCGCGGTTCGGTTTGCCCAACGGGTTATTATTAAAGAAATTGGCCCCGAAATATCGCAGCGAATTTTTGGAGATGAAAAAAACCTTTTTTAAAAACGGCTCATCGTGGAAGTGAGTGGGTAAATTTTGTCATTACCCGCCTGTCCGGCGGGCACTTGCAGGCAGGGGAAAGCGGAAATCCAGGCCCTTCCCGTCATTCCCGCGAAAGCGGGAATCCAGAAGATGTTGATTTTAAGGA
>DASWJH010000072.1 GCA_036397255.1 Nitrospiria bacterium | reverse complement strand
GGACATGGATGCCTCTCTTGCATATACCATGACTTCCATATCGATGGACCCTCTAACTCTTCGATGGATGAATAATTCCGCACGGATCACATTCGCCAATGTGCTATCCCTAACTTAATGGTTTGCCGGACAGGCTCTTATTCGAGAGGATAAAAAACAACCATAAATCTCTGACCGATGTTGTATTTAAAAAAAGGAACGGCTTCCCGCCTTCAAGCAGGCCGGGGGGTGAGTCGAAAGTCCTTATTATACCTTTTATGTTCCGTATAAAATGATTGACTAAAGCGTCTTTTGGATGATAGATTAGGTGGTTGTCCTTTCCGTCTCAAATATCTGAAAGCATTAAGAAAATTAAATGTTGGATATAAAAAAAATTCGGGAAAACCCCGAAAAAATCACTTCGGTTCTCCGGAAACGGGGGCTGATTCCCGATATGACCTCTCTATTGAATTTAGACCAAGATTGGAAGGAAACCTTAAACCAGGTCAATGCCCTAAAGCATAAAAAAAATGTAGTTTCTGATGAAATCGGAAAAAAGAGCAGAAATAAAGAACCTGTTTCTCAGGACCTTCGGGAAGAAATGAGAAAAGTGGGTGAAGAAATTAAAAGGCTGGATGAGAAAGTAAGGGATTACGAAAAACAGTTGGATGTTCTTCTACTGAACCTCCCCAATATTCCCCATGAATCTGTCCCTGTTGCAGAAAACGAGCAGGGAAACCAGGACATTCGGAAATGGGGAAAACACCCTGAATTCTCCTTCAGACCCAAAGCCCACTGGGATATCGGGGAGGATCTCGGTATTTTGGATTTTGAAGCAGGCGGGAAGATCACCGGAGCCCGGTTTACTTTATACCGGGGACTGGGTGCCCGTTTGGAGCGGGCACTTATTAATTTTATGCTCGACATACATACCAAGGAACACGGCTATCTGGAAGTCATTCCCCCCTTTATCGTGAACCGGGAGAGCACAATGGGAACAGGGCAACTTCCCAAATTCGAGGATGATCTTTTTTATTTATCCAAAGAAGATTATTTTTTAATTCCCACAGCAGAGGTCCCTGTAACGAACATTCACCGGGGGGAAATTTTGGAGGCGGAGCGTCTTCCCATTTGTTATGTGGCCTATACCCCATGTTTTCGTCGGGAGGCGGGTTCCTATGGAAAGGATACCCGGGGACTGATTCGACAGCATCAATTCAATAAAGTTGAAATGGTCCGTTTTGTGAAACCAGAGGACTCCTATTCCGAACTGGAGATCCTTCTTTCCCACGCGGAAGAAGTTCTCAAACGTTTGGAGATTCCTTACCGTGTGGTAGTTCTGTGCACGGGAGATCTTGGATTTGCCTCCGCCAAAACCTACGACATTGAGGTATGGTTACCGGGGCAGGGATCATACAAAGAAATATCCTCCTGCAGTAACTTTGAAGATTTCCAAGCCAGACGAATGAGTATCCGTTATCGTGCTCAAAAGAAACAGACTCAATTGGTACATACTCTCAACGGGTCAGGCTTGGCGGTGGGGAGAACCTTAGTTGCTATTTTAGAAAATTTTCAAAGGGAAGATGGTTCGGTTTCCATTCCATTGGCCTTGAGGCCTTACATGGGGGACGAGGAACTGATAACAAAAAACAATTAGGCTCCAAAAATATTACGTTAGAGGAAGGGTATGAGGTAAGGAGAAAAATTATAAAATTTAAGCGAGGAAACGGCTCTGCCGTATCCGAGCGCGGGGTCTGGGGCACCGGAGGACCAGGGTTTTCTTCTTCCGCACGGGCCCACAGTTATAATCGGAGGGGTGGCCGAGTGGTCGAAGGCGGCGGTCTTGAAAACCGTTGAGCGAAAGCTCCGTGGGTTCGAATCCTACCCCCTCCGCCAGGATTCCGCCCAAGGGGGAATCACTGATAACTTATAACTTTTAACTTTTTTGAAGGCAAAAACCGAAAACTTAAAAACTCATTCCAATTACCTCTTGGCTTTTCGGTTCAAAAATTTTAAAGTCTATCAGGACGCCATGGCATTCTGTAGACTATGC